>JASLFQ010000240.1 GCA_030150595.1 Aquirhabdus sp. | reverse complement strand
ACTCCCCCCAGCACTACAGCTGGATGTCGTACCTGAATCACTACAAAATTGATAAGTTGCGGTTGTCGCCGAAGCGAGTGTCGTGGCAAGTAAGCTGCCAGCAAATACAAGAGCAGATAATTTCATGGATAGTTTCCTATTCGTCATTGGTATAATTTTCGTCCACATCAGCAGTGCATGTGAATCAGTCAATTTATTGACAGGCGCGATTGTCACATAGGAAAAACAGGAATTGAACAAAAATCCGACGAATGGTTTACAGAAAAATAAAAAACAATAAAAAAATGTGACTAGTGAGTTTACTATTATTTTATTTATAATAATTGTTAATTAATAAACACTTAAAACGTAAATTAAAAATGCAAACCTTAAGGAAAAACGCATTAAAATGAGTACTAATTCTCTAAAAACGTCGCATCAAATATACGAACAAATATTCATGAAAAATATTTAAAAGCACTAACTTCGATCAAAAAACAAACTCACGCCGACTTAACGCGCGGGTCTAAAATCCAAAACTTGATGTCGATAATGTCCTCTCAGTTGCTCACTGAGTAAATTCATTTCATCATCTAATAACTGCGCATAGCACTCTTGCCCCAATCGCTGAGCAGTGCTCATCATCATGTCAAAACCCTGCAAGGGTTTAATACCTGGCAACGCGAGGAAGAAAGATAATCCTTCAAAGTGCTCTTGTTCCATCGTATCCAAATCAAAACCCGCCGGACCTTCTTGGGTGTATTTCAGGACACTAAACATCATCGCACCGTCACCCGTGGCTTCTTCAAAACGATGAAACAAATCCATCTCGCCAAAGAGTAACCCATATTTACGCAATAGACGGAGCACTGTGCGACCTTCCAGAGGGCGACCGCTTTTCGGTAGTAGATGAATTGCAATAATCTGTTCGGCTTGCACCAGAATACTATCTTCTTCACTACGTGTATGTTCAGCAAGATGTTCATTAATTAAAGTACTTTCGCCTTCCCACGCCGCTAGCTGTGTCGTATCCACGACGTGCGTCAGTGCTTCTGCATTTATCTCTGTATGTGGAATTAATGAATCATAGACCTGATTCAAATCAGAAATAATATCGCCATGGCGACTCATTTCTGACAAGCTAGTAGCCTGCGCTAAATCATCCAACATCGCATCCAGTCCATTGTGATCTTGATCTACAATGGCTGGAGATTCATGCGGCAACGACTCTGACTCATTTTCAACCAAAAGCGGAATATCAGTATCAAGGGAGGTAGGCGACAAATGCTCGGCGTGGCTGATCACATTTTGATGGTCACCGTCACTTGGCAATTCATAAACAGTTGGATCAACCTGTGCTTGCTGATGATCATGTTGATGGATCGTTTGGGTAATAAAATCATTGGCAGAAATGACTGGTTCAATCTGAACTGGCTCAGGTGCAGACTCTAAAGGCAGCTCGATTTGTCGCGAAGTACGATTACTCGATTCTTCAACTTGAGGCACAACCGTACGCCTAGCAAACTTGGGCTGCACAATCATATACAAGCCGATCAAGATCAAAATGACAGCAACTAGCATTCCCAGCACCACTAGAATATCCATCGCTTAAACTCCTCCTGACGCAACGAGCGTTTCAGCTTCGTCTAAGTTTACGGCTACTAGTTTAGAAATACCTGCTTCTGGCATCGTTACGCCCATTAATTCACCTGCCATCATCATTGCTAACTTATTATGGGTAATGTATATGAATTGAACACTTGTAGACAGGTCTGTTACCAATCGACAAAATCTTGCAACGTTCGCATCGTCTAACGGCGCATCCACTTCATCCAGCAAACAAAAAGGGGCTGGATTTAATTTAAATATTGCAAAAACCAAGGATAAAGCAGTTAGTGCTTTTTCGCCACCCGATAATAGGGCAATGCTGCTATTCCTTTTCCCAGGCGGTTGCGCCATAAACCGCACGCCAGACTGCCAACCATCTTCCAAAATCAGTTTTGCTTCACCGCCACCAAACACTTTAGGGAATAAGAGCTGTAATTCAGTATTCACCTGATCAAAAGTCGCCATAAACAAACTACGCGTCTCACGATCAATGGTTTGCATGGCATCGTCAAGCTGAACAAGCGTTTGATTGAGATCATCCATTTGATGCTTCAAATCATCAAAGCGTTCGGTCACTTCAGCAAGTTCTGCTGGCGCTGCTAAATTCAGCTCACCTAGACGCTGGATTGCATTATCCAACTGTACCAATTCTGCCTGCAAAGCATCTTCAGATTTATTAGGCAAATCTGGTTTCTGGTTAAGATTAGGAACCGTTGCTTCGATACTCGTAAAATGATCATCCAGCTGCGCTAAATGACCCTTTTCTAATTGCCAAGCCAGACGCGTTTGCTCAAGCTCATCACGTAAAGTATTTTCAGCTTGTGTTTGGATTTGTCGATCATGTTCTAATTGCTGAAGCGAAGTTTGTGCTTGCTTGAGATCAGTTTGACGCGTTTGCCACAGCGTATCAGCGGCAAGCGCCTCTTGCTCACGCACAGCTAACAACTCGGATAATTTCGGCAACTCGGCATGTACATGTTGAAGCTCGGCACGAAGACTTGTTTGTTCTTCTGCCAAACGACTTTGCTGAAAAGCCTCACGATCGAGCGCTGTATTCAGCGACTCAATGCGGATTTGGCGTGTCTGCGTTTCTAATTCGTTGGCTTGCTGCTGCATGCGCAATTGCTGAATCTGCATCGTGGTTTGACTCAGATTCTGCTGTGCAGCACTCGCCTCTTGCTCCCGCGTCGGAACTTGTGCCAACAATGGATTCAAGCGAATGTCTAAAGCTGCTTGCTCATATTGCACATCATTTAGCCGTTCCATATCTTCGTGCTGACTGGATGTGAGCAAGGCAAGCTGCTGACGTTGCTGTTCAATCTGTCCTTGCTGTGCGTGTAACTTACTTTCTAAACGTGCACGTGAAAGTGCCAATGTCTGCTGCTGCTGCTTTAAGCCTGCAATTTTTGTAGCAGATTCTTGCTGTTGGTGAATATTGTCTGTATGACGCTGTTCAGCTTCTTTTAAACCCTCAACCGCCGCCGCAAGCGCATGCTCACTTTCAGAAATTTCAGCATTCAAAGATTCTAAGCGTAAACGCCGCGCCAGCACGCCATTCTGATGAGCCGACTCCAGCGACACCCCATCCATGCGGCTTAAATCAATCGCCCAATCCACACCAACCCAATGACCATCAAGTGAAATGACTGATTGATACGAGGCTAATTGACCTTGTAATTGATACGCATCATGTCGTGCTTCGACAACACTCCAGTGACGCCAAATTGACAATTGCGGTTCAACAAACCAAGCGGAAAACGCTGAAGTCCCTTCCAGCACTTCAAACTCAAAGGGAACATTCTGATCAGATATTGTTCGATAAATATTACGACCCACAGGTTCAGTCGCATCAACGTGCGCTTTAAGCCATTGTCCTAACACCGTCTCAATGAGTCCTAAGTGCGGGCGTCCCGCATCAGCAATGTGTAACTGATCAATCAGTCGATTACCTTCTGGTTCAGGACTTCTTGTGTCTTTCTGACCAGTCTTTTGATTAGCCTTTGAATCAACTTGCGATTGCAATGCTAATAGTGCGCGCTGCTCGCCGCGTAGACCTTCATGCTTTTGACTCAGCTCGCGTTGTTGGTTACGGCAGGTGACTCGAATCTGTTCGCTCTGTTGAACATGCTCTTGGGCAGTATTTTGCGCGCTTTGCAGTTTAATCAACAAGTGTGCAATGTCTTCTAACTGCTGATCAATATCCTGTAACTCATCCGCCAATGCCGTTGGATCAAGCTGAGTAACGGCCTGCTCTAACTGCGCAATTTGTGCCGCCTGACGACTTTGTTGACGCGTAATGTTGTCTTGTTCACGCACCAATTCAGCACGCTTCTGCTGACTCGACTGAATCCGTTCACGGATATTTTGCAACTCATTATGCGCACGTCGCGATTGCTCTTGCATCTCTGGAAGTTGCACCTCCAAAGCCGAGATTGACTGCAGCAATGATTGACGTCGAGGCTGACTTTGATCATGCGTCACAATTAAATCTGCGAGCATCGCTTTGTCATGATTGATTTGACTGGTCAATGCCTCATGCTGTGCGGCCAAACTCGTTGAACGCTCAAGTAGCCGCGCTTCAGTTTGCTGTTGTTGCGAGAGATTAGCGGCGGCACTTTGACGATGGCGCTCAGCTTCTTGCCAAGCCAATTGCAGAGGCTGTGACTCTGCCAGCAGTTGCGAAAGACGTGCGGACTGCTGCTGAACTGCAGTATCTAAATCATTCAGCGTACTACGTAAAGTTCGGTAATGGTCACCCAATTGCGTCAGTTTAGTTGTATGTGCAGCTTGTCGTGTCGCCGCCGCAAAATATTGCACAGTCCATAACGTTAACTGCGCTACACGACGATCTTCTAATAATTTTTTATGTTTCAATGCTGCTTGGCTTTGACGTTCCAGCGCACGTTGTCGTCGCCCAAGCTCATCGGCTAAATCTTGTAATCGTGACAGATTCAGTCGCGTATCATCTAAATGCTGTTGCGTTTCTTTGCGCCTCGCTTGATAACGCGATACACCCGCCGCTTCTTCCAAAAACACGCGCAAATCGTCTGGCTTGGCTTCAACCAAACGATTGATCATGCCTTGCTCAATCACCGCATAAGAACGCGGCCCCAAGCCTGTGCCTAAGAAAATATCAGTAATATCTCGACGTCTGCAGCGCGTACCATTCAAATAATAATCCGAACGTCCATCGCGGCTCACCTGCCGTCTGATCGACAATTCGCTATACGCGTTATACGCACCGCCCAACTTGCCGTAGGTATTTTCAAAGTGCAGTTCAACGCTGGCCTGCCCTATTGGCTTCTTATTCACTGTCCCCGCAAAAATCACGTCGCTCATCGCCTCGCCACGTAACTGGCGCGCCGACGACTCGCCCATCACCCAGCGAATCGCATCAATCACATTGGATTTGCCACAACCGTTCGGCCCCACAACAGCCGTGAGGTCTTGTTTAAAAGTGAGTGTTGTCGGATGAACGAACGATTTAAAACCTGCCAAACGCAGACTACGCAGACGCATAATCACCTCGTTTAGCTGCTCGTTTGAATGGATGAGTTAATGGTCGCGCAAGCCGTAAAAGTCGGCTTTGTATGTGAACAAAGTCGTCCTTGTAATACTTCCCGAATATGACCAAAAATGCACTCAATACTATTTCCCACGACGAGAGCGCTGCGCCCAAGCCAGCTCAATTTGCTTCATTCTCGCCAAAGAATCCAAAACGAGATTCCGTAAATGGCGACAAAAATCTTCCATAAAAATAGCCGACTGCTCACCTTTACGAATCATGATCGCATCAATGACTAATTTAAATAGATCAAACGCTTCTTGCAGCTCGCGCTTAGACGTATTCAACGTCAAAAAATAACTTCTTCTGAATGCTGGCAATAAATTATCAAAAATATCACGTAAATAAGCATTACCGACGAGCGTATGCGTGCTTTGTAAAAAAGCAAAGACGCTATCATAAAAATGCTCGATATCCCCCGCCTTCACATGCCCCGTCAACTCCACAAGCAAAAGACTCATACGTTCGCTATCATTCTGACGCCACGCCTCACTGGTTCGATGAACCATCGCACCAAGCATCAATGTGCCCGCCTCAAACAGCGACTTGATCTGTTGCACCGACAACTCAGACACCATCGCACCACGGCGAGGATAAATTTTTATCAAATAGCTACGTTCAAGAATTAATAATGCCTCGCGCACCGAGCCGCGACTGACATTCAAATCTTTAGCGATACGCAACTCTTGGATGCGTTCACCTTCAACTAACTCACCTGTAATAATTTGCTCGCCGATATGTCGTGCGATTTGCTCCGACAAACTTTCTGCCGCCAGAAATGCCATACAACTACCCCTAAGGACCATGCGCTAGGCAAACAAAGAACGATATGCTTCAGATCACGTGCAAATTTTCTATTGAGATCAATACACCCATATTAAGATGTAAAGTTATTCTATAAATCTGCAAATATACTTAATTTAGAACAAGCATGATCTGACACTGTTGTTTTGGTTTTGACCAAGAGCCTCTGAATGATTATAACGATTCAGTTATGACTCGCAGCCGTTATTCACAGTACAGAAGTCAAATCATGACACTGTACTATCGCAAACTTTGCACATTCTTCCATGTACAATTGTCAGACAATAGATATGAGAATACCAGCATTATTCATTATTTTCCGATGAAACACATATTTCATGCTTAATTCACGACAATCGAACAAACTTGACGAAATATGATTAACAAAATAGCCTATTCTTCCAGATTACGTCTTGTGCGTATGATCAAAATTGCCCATATTTTCAATCACTTTAAAAACCATAAAGTTTACTATTTTTATTTCATTAAAACGCCAACCTCATAGATGAGAACACTTGCCATGACGAACAATACCAACGCCAATATTGACCATCTGATGAATGGCGATAAATTACATAGTGCTTTAAATGCTTTAGCACTTCCAGCATTCGATATGATCGACTGGCAAGAAAGTACCGCTTCTACAAATGATGATTGCAAACTCTGGGCCACACGCGGCGCAACACGCGCCCTATCTATCAGCAATCATCAAAGTGCAGGTCGCGGTCAATCCAATCGCACGTGGCAATCGCCTACAGGTAACTTGTACCTCTCCTATCTCACCAGCTTACCGACACAGCTCGACGGACGACTTGCATTAGAAGTCGCATTAGCGCTGGTCAATATGCCAATTCTGCAAAGTCTCAATCTCTCTGTGAAATGGCCAAATGATTTATATGCTGATGGCGCGAAATGGGGTGGCATTCTGATAGAACCGATCCAGAGTCACAATATGCAGCACGGTGCAATTATTGGTGTTGGGATCAACTTACAGCCCATGCAAGAACTTGTGGCGGATCGCCGCGTGACTGACTTACAAACATTATTAGGGGAGGATTTGGATCACGTCACGCTTGCTGCGGCAGTCGTTCAAGCATTGCATCAAGCTATTGATTCTTTTTTACAGAATT
>JASLFQ010000233.1 GCA_030150595.1 Aquirhabdus sp. | reverse complement strand
TGCTTGTTTAACTTCAGCAACATACGCAGGTGCGCCACCATTATTAGCAGTCAGCGTCACGCTCAATACAACTTCAAAATGGGTCGGATCAAGCTGTTCAGCATTGCTAGTCAGATTGATATTTAGCTCTGGCTGCCATTCGCTGGTGAATACTTTTGCGCTTGGCACTTCAAAAGACAAGTCTTTGAGATAAATACGCTCCAAAGCCAACTGTGCTTGTGGTGCTTCAGTAGCTTGCGGGGCGACTTGTTGTTCATCACTCATTGTAAATCTTCCTGTTGTAATACGACTCGTTAAAAAAAGTGAACAACGTTAAGGCTTATCCAGCCAACATTTTGTCCAATTCACCATGTTGCTCTAGTGCGTAAAGTTGGTCAAAACCACCAACAAATACGTCTTTGATAAAAATCTGCGGCACGGTGCGCTGCTTTGTGCGTTGCATCAACTCGGCACGCGCCTCTGCTGGCTCACGACTTAGGTCAATATCATGATAAGCAACACCTTTACGAGTCAACAATTGCTTCGCGCGCACGCAATATGGACAAACAGGCGTACTGTAAATGGTCACTAAAGCATTGTTTGTCTCAACGGCATTTGTAGTTGCATCACTCATGAGAAATCACCTTTAAATTATTGATTGGCTTAAACGGCTTAGCGTTTAGGCTTAACCAGCGGCAAGTTTTGCCCTTGCCAACCCAAGATACCGCCTTCGAGTCGGTATAGATTCTGCCCACCCACTTGCTGTATTGCACCACCTGCGGTTTGACCCATTTTGCAAACCATCACGATTGGTTGCTGAATTTCACGCAACTCTTCAAGATGGTTCTTGAGGCTACTTAGTGGAATATTGCGACTACCACTAATATGTCCTTCGCGAAATTCTTTTGCATCGCGCAGATCAATAATCACGGCTTTTTCGCGATTGACAAAACCACCTAATGCTTGCGGAGAGATTTTGCGACCACTGCGTTGATTTTCCAACAAAAAAAACAGAATCACTAATACGCCGAGAATGCCAAACAAAATCGGATGGTGCTGCATGAATTCAAGAAAACGTTCCAAAACATTCACCTTCAACAATTAAAAACTAAGAAACCAAACTTCATTTTCATCACGCCAAAGTTCTACTTCACTGGTCGAAGTGAACGATATACGCGGCGACTACCACACATTTCGACAGACTCGATGTGCCATTTTTACTAATCACAAAACTGTCATCTATTCATAATGACGCATGACTGCTTTTTCAAGCCGACAGCCCATGATATTTGAAATTTATTACATTACGTTTTATCGGCTTCGCGTGCTTCATCTTCCAAGCGATTTAAACTCGCCAAACGACGCGGTAAGACTTTGCCTGCAGCCGCAGCAGCAATGAGCGCACAACCTGGCTCGTTCTTGTGCAAGCAATTACGGAAACGGCACATGCCATAGTACGGATACATTTCAATAAAACCATTACGAATCGCATCAACCGTGAGATGCCAAACACCAAACTCACGAATCCCAGGCGAATCAATCAACGCACCACCATTCGGTAATGGTAATAGCGTCGTTGTCGTCGTTGTATGTTGTCCAAGCGCCGAATTTTCGGAAATAATATTTACTTTCAGATTGGCATCGGGAATCAGGGCATTAATCAGTGAACTTTTACCCACGCCAGATTGCCCAACGAAAACGACTGTTTTATCAGACATTTTCTCAATCAGCTCAGACAAGTCGCCGTCGGTTTCTACGGTCAGCGTGTCATAACCCAGCGAGTTATATTCGGCTAATAACGTCTTAAGTCCATCCTCTTCCGTCAGCAAGTCAGACTTCCCCAAAACCAATAACGCTTGAATATCAGCCTGTTTACACGCCACTAAATAACGATCAATCAGCAAAGGCGATGGCACAGGTAATGCCGCGAAAACCACAACAATCAAGGTCACATTGGCTGCGACTGGTTTGACTTTATGGTAGCGATCAGGACGAGTCAGCAAACTATCGCGTGGATGAAGTGCCGTAATGACGCCGAGTTCAGTATTTTCATCAACTTGGAAACGGACGCGATCACCTGTGACTAAAACAGGTAAATTGGTGCGCGCATGACAGCGCCAAATTGTTTTTCTAGGCGTTGCTGACTCAGAATCTTGTTCTGAAACATTATTATCTACATCAATTTGCTGAACTAATAATTGACGACCGTAATGAGTAATAATTAATCCTTCACGCAACTCACCAGTGTCTTCCTCATCAATCCGCCGAGTTTGTTGCGCCTCAATGCGACGAGTTTGCTGATCGGTCAGACGACGCTTACGAATCAGTGCCATGCTTTACTCAAAAGCAATGGTCGACCTGAGACGACAGTCAAATTACACAAACGATGAATTAAAACACAGCGCATGAAACGATCCAGTCCAATATTAATGCTAATCTTGCTAGTATAAGCACTTTCACGCGAAACATAGAGATTTTAATGGCAACCGCACCAACAAACGACACGGCAGACAAGACCAAGAATCGCTTGATCTGGATTGACTTGGAAATGACTGGTCTCGATACCGATAATGACAAGATTATTGAAATTGCAACGATTGTGACCGACGAGAACCTAAATATCCTCGCGGAAGGTCCAATGCTCGCAGTCCATCAATCCGATATTATTCTGAATGCGATGGATGAATGGAATACACGTCAACATGGTCAATCTGGCTTAATTGAACGTGTTCGCCGTAGCACAAAGTCTGCACGTGACGTTGAACTCGAGACTTTAGAGTTTCTGAAAAAATGGGTTGAACCGAAGAAATCGCCGATGTGCGGCAATTCAATCTGCCAAGATCGCCGCTTTATGCATCGCCTGATGCCTGAATTGGAGCAATTCTTTCACTATCGCAACTTAGATGTATCGTCGGTAAAAGAGTTAGCGCGGCGCTGGCGTCCCGAATTGATGGCGGGTCTCAAGAAAGACTCTAGCCATCTCGCATTGGATGACGTGCGCGACTCAATCAAAGAGTTGAAATATTATCGCGAATATTTTTTCCGTACGAATTAAGGTTTATTAGCATGACCGCACAAGACATTCGTTGGCAACAACGCTTTGATAATTGGCAAGCAGCGTATTTGCGGCTGCAACAAGCGGTTCATGCTAATGCAGTAACACCCAACAACGATATTATCCAAATGGCACTCATCAAAGGTTTTGAAATGACCTTTGAATTGTCATGGAAAACGATGAAAGACTATCTCAATTACAATGGCATCGAAGTCAAACTGCCACGTGAAGTCATTAAACATTCGTTTTCTAACGAATTGATTACTGATGGACAACTGTGGATTGATATGCTTGAAGATCGTAACCTCATGGCACACACGTATGATGCCGCACGTGCACGACTGGCAGTCGGGCATATCGTTGACCGCTATATGACTGGACTTGAGCAGTTACGCCAGTATTTTTCTGCAAGGCTCATCTGATGTTTGGTTTGAGCAATGAGACTTTGGCAAAAATCACCGCTTGCATCGCACAATATCCAAATATTACATGGGTAAAAATCTATGGCTCACGCGCCAAAGGCAACTATCGTAGTGGCTCGGATATTGATTTAGCATTTAGCAGCGCCACTGACTATTCAGCACAACTACTCGAAGCATTAGATGCCTTATCAACACCATATCTTTTTGATGTAACACACTATAACGGTCTCACCCACAACGACCTCAAATCACATATTGATCGTGTGGGTGTACAGATTTATCCACAAGAATGAAACCTCTGTTTCATCAATCAAGACGCCAACCACGCACCCACTTGCTGATTAAAATGTTCTGCCGCCTCAACCTGTACCCAATGCCCTGAATTAAATTCAACGACCTGATTCTGTGGCTGCGCTCTTAATTCATTCGCCCATTGTTCGGTATGAAACATGAACGGTTTTTTCCTTGCGTAGCCATAAAACATCGGGCAAGCAGGTTTGAAATCAACCGCTGCTTTATACGAACCATAGCCACCAAACCAACGAATAAAATACGGATACGTCATATCTGAGCTGATGTGCTGTGGATCAGCATGCGCCTTTAATCCTTTAGCTATCGCCACCGTAATGCGTTTGCCCACAACACCACCAATCCGCCAAGCGGTTGCCAGTGGAACCTGATAACCAACAATCATGGCTTTGGCTTTAGGCGTAAGTGATCGCTCAAACGCCTTGGATGTCGCATCACCAATGTCAATTCCAATGATCTTAGCCACACGATTTGGATATTGCATATAGTACTGATATCCAAAGAAACAGCCCCAATCATGCAGCATCAAATTTACTTTTTGACCTGGACTGACTTGGTCAATAATTTCGCGCAAGATTTCAGTTGTCTCGACCAGTGAATACGCTTTGCGCGGCTTGGTCACATCAAAACCTGGGAAGGTGAAATAGACGCAGCGATAGTTCTTCTTAAAAAAATTAACTTGTTTTGCCCAAATACGATAGGTATCAGGCCAACCGTGAATCATCACAATGGTTTCAGACCCTTCGCCTTCGACAAAAACATCAACACCCGCAATATTGTATTGTTTCTTCATTTTGAAAATCTCAACTATTGATCGAACAAAACATCCAGAAGATTGGGCTTAGTTAACCACCTTTTAGTTCAACAATGGTTGATGTTTCTTAACCTCGTCAGTCAACTTTGACAAAAACCACATTTAGCTCGCTGAGCTTGTCGAAGTGCCTCACTTGATCAAATACCGCACATTTCGATGCTTCGACAGGCTCAGCAACCGCAGGCTCAATGAGCTGAGTTGGTTTTAAAAAATAAACTGCAATAAAAAAAGAGGCTGATTTATAAGATCAGCCTCTTTTGAGTCGTATTCTCAAGGCTGGGGTTCAACCCCAGCTTTTCATAAAGCTAAAAACAAGCTGGGGCAAGCCCACAGCCTACTTTTGAACTTTTAATCAACCAAACTTAACTCACTCGATCACCCGCTTTCGCGCCACTATCAGGTGAAAGTAAGAAAATCCCATCATCATTGCCAGCAGCCAACACCATGCCGTTTGACATACCGAAACGCATTTTGCGTGGTGCAAGATTCGCAACCACAACCGTTAAGCGATTGATCAGCGCTTCAGGCGCATATGCACCACGAATGCCACTAAACACGGTACGCGGCTCAGCTTCGCCGACATCCAACGTCAATTCAAGCAATTTATCTGAACCTTCGACAGTTTCTGCGTTCAAGATTTTCGCAACGCGCAGTTCAACTTTGAGAAAATCTTCGATGCCGATCACGCCAGCTTCCGCAGGTGCAGTCGTTGATTTCGCTTTTTCCGCTTTCACTGGTTTGGCAGCAACTTTCGCTACTGGCACAGCAGCAGAACCAGCCACAGAACCTATTAAAGTTTCTTTCGACGCTTCAACCATCGCATCAATTTTGTCTTTCTCAACACGCTGCATCAGTGGTTGGAAAGTCTCAATGCGATGATCCAGCATTAGATCAAAACGACTATCCCAATCCATTGATTTTAAATTCAAGAACGACTGAACTTGTGATGCCATGATCGGCAAAATCGGTGACAAGTAAACAATCAATTGACGGAACAGATTAAGACCTGTTGAGCACACCGCATGGACTTCATGATCCATGCCCTCGATCTTCGCCAGCGCCCACGGTTTTTTGTCATCAATGTACTGATTCGCACGATCAGCCAACGCCATGATGTCGCGGATGGCGCGGCTAAATTCGCGCTGTTCATACGCACGACCAATCGCCTCGCCAGCATCAATAAATTCTTGCAGCAATTGTGGTTCGCTCGAAACTGGCGATAATTTTCCATCAAATTTCTTGCTGATAAATCCTGCACAGCGGCTGGCGATATTAACCACTTTACCAACCAAATCACTGTTTACTTTCAAAGTAAAATCTTCGAGATTCAGGTCAATATCTTCAACTGTATCCGACAACTTACTTGCAAAGTAATAACGTAAATATTCAGGATTGAGATGCTCTAAATAAGTTTCGGCTTTAATAAATGTGCCGCGCGACTTGCTCATTTTTTCTTTATTAACCGTCAAGAAACCATTGGCAAAAATCGCGGTTGGCGTGCGATAGCCCGCGCCTTCCAGCATCGCTGGCCAGAACAAAGAATGGAAATAAACGATGTCTTTACCAATGAAATGATACAGCTCAGTCTTGCTGTCTTTGGCAAAGTATTCATCAAAATTCAAGTCGTGGCGTTTGCCACACAGATGTTCAAAACTCGCCATATAACCAATTGGCGCATCGACCCAAACGTAGAAGTATTTATTCGGTGCATCAGGAATTTCAAAGCCAAAATACGGCGCATCACGCGAAATATCCCAATCGGTCAAACCCGACTCAAACCATTCACCGAGTTTGTTACTGATACTACTTTGCAAACGCCCT
Source organism: Aquirhabdus sp. (assembly GCA_030150595.1). Lineage (GTDB taxonomy): Bacteria > Pseudomonadota > Gammaproteobacteria > Pseudomonadales > Moraxellaceae > Aquirhabdus. The sequence goes on along the minus strand of JASLFQ010000233.1, from coordinate 3,609 downwards.
TCACCACGCGTCCACTCTTGCAAGAAATCAGTGAAATGAGGCAATTGAAAGAAGTAATGTTCTGATTCTTTTTCAATAGGCGCCGCGCCACTCAGCGTTGAAAACGGATTCTTCAGTTCAGTTGCGTTGTAGGTGCTGCCGCAAACTTCGCACGAATCACCGTATTGATCTTTGGCGCCGCATTTTGGGCATTCGCCTTTAATGAAGCGATCAGCAAGGAATAAGCCTTTTTCTGGGTCAAAGAGCTGGCGCACAGGACGCGAGGTAATATGTCCTGCATCGCGATTCGCAAGGTAAATTTCACGTGAACGTTTGCGATTTTCTTCGCTATGTGTTGAATGGTATTGATCAAACGCCACATAAAAACCCGCAAAATCACGTTCATGTTCGCGTTGAACTTGTGCAATTTGCTGTTCTGGGGTCACGCCATTGGCTTCGGCTTTGAGCATGATTGCCGTGCCGTGTGCATCATCACCACAAACGTAAGTGACTTGATGACCTTGCGAACGCATTGCGCGCACCCAAATATCAGTTTGCACATAACCCACCAAATGACCTAGATGAATCGGGCCATTGGCATAAGGCAATGCGCTGGTGACAAGGATTTTACGACCAGATTTAGTTGTGTGGTTTGCAGATGCAGCATTCGTCGACACGGAACTTTACTCATATTTATTACCAATATGCCTAATATAGCAAAACTAAGCTTTAATCGCCTGTGCTATTGCGGCTGGAAGTTGATAAAATTAGCGCTACTCGCAATTAAGTCTCACAGAAAAGCGTCTCAGGAATTCTTCATGCTCGACAAAATCAAAAACCTTTTTGCTCAAACACCCGATAGCGGCACGTCGACGCAAAAAGCTGAAGCAATCGTTGTTGAGCCAAATGACGCGCTGATTAAAGACGTACTGGTTGCGACATTGTTTGATGGCTCAAACCAAACCATCGCATCGGCTGTAACCAAAATCGAACTGAATGACCGGACTCTTAATCTGAATATTAAGCTGCCAATCGGCTTTAAAGGCGACCCTCAAGGCTTACACGATAAATTGGCAAATGCGCTGGAACCGATTGGTGTTCAAGAAGTGAATCTACATCTGGTACAACAAAAAATCTCTGGCGATGCCAAGCCAGCACAGCCGCCTGTTGCCCCAGAAAATAAACTGCCTGTCGTCACCGATGCCAGCGCGCCTGTGCAAACTTCGACGCCTACGCGTCCTGTACCGCCAAAACAAACTGAATTGAAAGCGCATCCACGCATTCGTCACATCATTGTTGTGGCGTCTGGCAAAGGCGGTGTGGGCAAGTCCACAACAGCCGTCAACCTTGCTCTCGCCTTACTTAAAACGGGCGCAAAAGTCGGTATGTTGGATGCGGATATTTATGGCCCAAGTATTCCGACGATGCTCGGCATTGCTGGCAAAACACCACTGATTGAAAATGATCAATTTGTACCGCTATCCGCGCATGGTTTGGCGGTGTTGTCGATTGGCAATCTCACGGGCGATGACAATACACCGATTGTGTGGCGCGGCCCGAAGGCGACTGGCGCGTTGATGCAATTGTTTGGTCAGACCAACTGGCCTGAACTGGATTATTTGGTGATTGATATGCCGCCGGGCACTGGCGATATTCAACTGACACTGGCGCAGCGTATTCCTGTTTCTGGCGCGGTCATCGTCACGACACCACAGCATATTGCGCTGCTCGATGCGCAAAAAGGCATTGAGCTATTCAATAAAGTGAACATTCCCGTGCTGGGCGTGATTGAAAATATGGCACTGCATGTCTGTAGCGAATGTGGTCATATTGACGAGATTTTTGGTGCGGGTGGCGGCGAGAAATTGGGCGCGCAATACCATGTGCCGTTGCTGGGTAAATTACCCCTGACCAGCTCAATTCGTATCAATGCTGACACTGGCAATCCAAGTGTCGTCGCAGGCGATGATGCCGCGCCGCTCTATCAGCAAATTGCGCTGAATGTGATTAAGGAAGTTGAGAAGTTAGGTGAAGTGCATGCGAGAGATGATAAGAGGATTTTTTAAAAATTCGACCAAAAGAGAAAATCATGAAAAATGTCATGACCATCAATAATCATAACGCAGTTATTGCTTTCGACCCCGAAACTGAAATGTTTCGGGGTGAGTTTGTGGACTTGAACGGTAGCGCTGATTTTTATGCATCTAGCGTTCAAGAATTTCATCAAGAAGGTGAAGTTTCACTTAATATCTTTCTTGAAGTTTGTAAGGAACAAGGTATTGAACCATTGCCTATTCAATCTTGAACTTCCTTAATAATATCGTCTAAATAGTCATAAAAAGAATTACGCCATAGATAATTAGGATGATACGTTCTTATTGTCTTAGCTGGCAAATACGATGACTTCACTTTTGCTAATTGACGTTCACTTCTCCCTGGAACTGCTGCAAATGTAGCATTAAAAGCATTGACTATATGCCGATCATAGTTAGGCCCTGTGAAGAAAATTACAATATCAGGCTGATAATACTGTATCTCTAATTTAATGATCTCGATCATTGGGGACTGCCATTGAATAATGTCCTCAGGTGGCAATCCTTTTCCTTTAGACCTTCCAATCTTAACGATGTTATTCCAAATTAAACCAACAGACTTGCCGTCATATTCTTTTTCCACTCTATCTTCTAGCTTTGAAACCGCGTTAAAAAACGCTTTCCCGTAACTGCGACTTGTCAAAAATTTATCATAGATTTCAAGTAATGACTTTACCCCGCCTTCACACGAAAAATCTCCAACCCAATCGTTTGTTTCCTGTCCAAAAACCATTATTTTGATATCTTTATCAAAATAAGAGTCAGGCACTGATATAAGAAGAGGATTAGTAGGCTTAATTTCACTTACGATACTGCCTTGTGACTTTTTCAATTGCTGGAACACTTCTTCGTACACTTCTATTTTCATTAATTTTTCCTTATCCCATTAATCACCCAATCAATAGCCACAAATCCTTTGACCTAGGCTCATTAACTGACAACCATTCAAATCGAGGCTGATTGCACAGCCTTCTTCGGTCTACCACCTAATTTACCATTTTGACGCGCTGCTGCCGCTTTAGCCTCACTCGCAGACGCACCACCAAGCTTGCCATTCTCTGCTGCCATCCAACGCTTTGAGCCAAGAAAACCTTCTAACAATGCTGGAATATAAATATCCGCATCCAATTTTGGGAAATTAATGCCTAAACCCGATGGCGAAATTTCACTATCAAGCAGATCAGCAACATGAGCATGCTCCAATCCTTGAACGTGTTTTGGCGAAAAAGCCAACTCCAGCCCAGTCGCAAGTTCAATGACGATACGCCCAATTCGACGATCATAACGGACGGCTAGAACTGTTGGGAACGCAGCTTTTTTTTCAGCACCGCGCTGATTCGCTACATCTAAAATATCTTTAGTGATTTCCATGAATCTCACTCCATTCAGCACAAAGTTCAGATAGGTTATCCATCAATGCACCAGCGATCTTCGTCAACTCTTTCAAAGAAAAACCATAGTTTTCGCGTAATTCTGGCGTACCGTGAGGACAGTTCAAATTAAAAACCGCCTCTTTACCTTTTCCAATGATATGGAC
>JASLFQ010000306.1 GCA_030150595.1 Aquirhabdus sp. | reverse complement strand
GTATTGCTCAAGCCACTCGACAAAGTCGATACGACTGAATTCGTTGAACTCAATCCACTCGATACACTGCTTAAATTGGTACTGACTGCCGATATGGAAGTATTGGTATCACTTAAACCACTGCTAATCGTTGAAACTGTTGAATTCGTATTACTTAAACCACTACTGACACTTGAAACACTTGAGTTTGTACTACTCAAACCACTGCTAATGGTTGAAACTGTTGAGTTGGTATTGCTCAAGCCACTCGACAAAGTCGATACGACTGAATTCGTTGAACTCAATCCACTCGATACACTGCTTAAATTGGTACTGACTGCCGATATGGAAGTGTTTGTATCACTTAGTCCACTGCTAATGGTTGAAACTATTGAGTTGGTATTACTCAAGCCGCTCGATACATTGCTTAAATTTGAGCTGACTGCAGATAACGAAGTATTAGTATTACTTAAACCACTAGATACACTACTCAAGCCGCTCGATACACTACTCAAGCTACTAGAAATACTACTGAAACCGCTCGAAATACTACTCAAGCTACTACCAACGTTTACGCCATCGAGAAAGAGTGACCCATTAACATACTCATCGCCACCGATCGAAAGATTAGTAGGATCTGCACCAGCAGCACCACCAGCAGCGGTAGGATTATAAAATAAAATACGGTTCGTTTGAGTTGACGCATCACCAGACAGACAACCTGAACCATTAGCAGATGTCAAAACACTCGCTAAGGCTGCCGTGTTAACAAGAGAAGTTCCAGTCGTTGCAGCCGCAGCGCTCGTTGTTATCGATGCGCTACTTGGTAAATTAGTTGTTAGGACGGTACCAAGCAATGGTATTGAGCCAGTCAATGTATTCAGAGCCGCACCGGCATTACCAATTGGACCTGCCAGTGAGTTAATAAGTGGCGTCAGCGGAGCTGTTAAACCAGTTGAAAGCAGTGTGGAATCACTTGACTTTAAACAGTTTGGATCAGTCCCATCATTAATATAAATCCCACCATCCGCATAAGCAGCATTGATTGCAAAAACACCACCAACACTGATCAAAATAGATATCGTCGCAGACAACGCAGTTCGCGTAAATAAAGAATGTGCTCCGCCTTTTTCATCTTGTGCGGAGTCATTACTTATTACCTGTGAATGACTTTTGCCTTGTGACTTCGCAATTTCAGATACTGCAATCCAAGTATTCTGAGCTTTGCTCCAGATCACGCGATATATTCTATTCATGCGAATCTCCAAAAACAATTTAAATCATATAGATACTAATTTGGCGGAAAAACGACCCCCTACAGACCTAAAAGACCGTATGAATAAGGGTTAATGAAAAATCTAACTTTTTAAGAGAGCGGGGACGAAACAGCTCAAACAATAATTATGTGCCACTCAGACATAACAACAGAATTAACTTAAAGTGGCATTCCACGCTCATCTACGTCTTATCTATTTTTTGGTTCTTAACTTTTATGGTTTTTTATACCTATCTCTATAGTTATTTTACATGCCCAGCTAAATAGCTTTAGCAACACTAAAAAGCCAGACTCCGTCTTTCTAATCATCGCAGCACTTGTAGAACAAAATTTTGAATCTGCGATATGCCGATAAAAGCACTTTTTGTACGCGCATGCAAACTGATATTTCTTACATAAGAAAATGAACAAATTGAAGATTACAACGCTAAAAAACCAACTTCTCGCAAAAAACAAAAACGTCAAGGTTCTGAAAATCAATTAAGATACTAAACGGTTTATTATTTGTATAATAAATACGCGCCTTTTGGATATTACACGTAACGTTTCTTATCTATTTTGTAAACAGCACACAAACTTTCGTTCATTTTACGTTTTCAACACGTCCAAACTTTCCGACGAACGGTAAAACAAGCAAACTAGTTCACTGTTTTTCTCAAGAAAATTGGCTATAAAACATAATTGCACTTAATTATTATGAATACCCCTTAAACAAAAAACTCTAGGCAATTTCTCGCCTAGAGTTTTTCAATATCTTGAGCTTGCTAAACCGAATATCTAACAATCAGCCAACTGCTATTGTTGTAAGTAAATATCCGCAGCATCACCCTCACCACCCTCTTTACCATCTGATCCAAACGAATAGAGATCATAAGGCTTTCCATCACTACCTGGGGAGATGTATTGAAGATCATTACCCCATCCATCTTTTGGCATTCCACCTTTGACATAGCCACCATTCGGCCATGTTTTTGCATCAGCGGGTTTATGAACCAAAGCATCTAAGCCTTCTTGGGTCGTTGGATAACGTGAATTATCTAATTTAAACAAATCTAATGCGCTGGCAGTAGTCGCAAGAACTTGTTTGGTTGTTCCAACACGTGCTTTATCACTTTGACTCATCACATTGGGCACAATTAACGCTGCAAGAATACCTAAAATCACAATCACAACCATCACTTCAATCAGTGTGAATCCTGTTTGAAATGACTTAAATCGTGACGCTTTCTGCTGTTTACAAAGTTCCATATTCACTTAAAACCTATAATTAATTCAAAAATTCGATAAAACCGATTCAAACATATCTGGCTCTATTTCACCAGATTGTTCATGTTTACGATTGGCAACATCACCGCCATCACAATCATCAAAACGATGCCTGCCATAAAAACCAACATCAGCGGCTCAAGCAGCGACAATAACGTCGAAATCAATGTACTGACTTCGCGATCTTGCATCGTCGCAGCACGTGCCAGCATATTTTCCATTTCACCAGAGGTTTCACCACTCCGAATCATTTGCACCATCATCGGCGGAAAATAACCAGAACGTTCAAGCTGTGTTGCCAATGTACCGCCTTCGGTTACTTTCTCTGCTGCCAATAAAATAGCATCACGAATCAGCCAATTACTCGATACCGCCGCACCAATATGCAAACCATCGACTAATGGCACGCCTGATTGCGACAAAATCGATAACGTACTGGCAAAACGTGCAGAGTTAATACCGCGACTTAACTTCCCTAGCAACGGTAAACGTAGAACGAAACGATCAAGCGCATAACGCCCCGTTTCCGTACGAATGAAGCGCGTCAGTAAGAAACCACCACCTACGATGCCTATCAGCATAAATGGCCAAGTGACTCTGACAAAACTACTCGCGCCCATCAACATACGTGTCAGTAAAGGCAAGGCTTGATCCGTGTGATCAAACACTTTGACAATATCAGGCACCACAAAGGTCATGAGTCCCATGACAATACCAAAGGACATGACCATCAATAAAATTGGGTAGATCAACGCACCCTGAATTTTCTTTTGCATTGCAAAACGATTTTCAGTGTAATCAGCAAGCTGATTGAGAATCAAATCCAGATGACCAGACTTTTCGCCAGCTGCAATGGTTGCAATATACAAAGGTGGGAAATTACCAGACATCCGCAAAGATTGTGCTAAAGAGTGCCCTTCCATCACTTTTGAGCGAACCGAAAGAATAAGGCTTTGCACATGCGGTTTATCGCCTTGACGCGCCACAGCACGTAAGGTTTCCTCCAAAGGAATACCCGCTGCAACCAATACAGAGAGTTGTCTGGTTAATAACGCAAGATCATAAGCATTCAGGCCGCGCTGAAACCATTTCTTCCCCATCGCTGAAGTTTGGGTTTCTTCAACAGGCTCAACTTGAACAGGCATCCACGTTTTATCACGCAACTGCTGGCGAATCTGTCGTGCAGAATCGCCCTCAAGCACACCCTTTTGCTGTTTGCCTGTGGCGTCAATAGCGGTAAACTGATAAGCAGGCATTCCATTAACCTAATAAAAATATATAACGACTGCACTCAAGAAAATTTGAATGCAAAGCACCAATCCCTGATTGTAACGTTGAACACCCGACAAAATCATGACAAGCTATCTTTTACCTACAAAAACTATCTTTAACCAATCCAAAATAACACTAATGTTGGATCTTACTTCTTACGTTAACGCCAAATCAGTTGAAGATTCAAGCTGACGCACGAGTAAAGCCAATCTTTTACCTTGGGCAACGCATAACGCTTTTTCATCGGAACTCATGGCCTGATCATGCTCAGTACCACTGACATGCGAAGCACCGTAAGGTGTTCCACCACGCAATGTCTTCGACAAAGCAACTTCAGAATAAGGGATTCCTAATAACAACATCCCATGATGTAACAATGGAATCATCATCGTCAACAAAGTGCTTTCTTGACCACCATGCATGGATCCGGACGTTGTGAATACACAAGCGGGCTTTCCTTGCAGGCTACCCGACAACCAAAGTGTTGCTGTCTGATCCCAAAAATATTTCATCGGCGATGCCATATTTCCAAAACGCGTCGGACTTCCAAGCGCTAATCCTGCGCAATCCTGCAAGTCATCTTGAGTTGCATACAACTCCCCTTCCAGCGGAATACTTGGTGCAATTGCTGTCGTTACACTAGCGACTTCAGGAACTGTACGTATACGCGCCTTCACACCAGCAAGCTCAATCCCAGATGCGATCGAGCGAGCCATTTGCCGTGTCGTTCCGTATTTGCTGTAGTACAACACGAGAATATAAGGTTCAATCGATGCTACTGTCACTTTATCTATTACTCAGCTATCTATGAATTAACTTATTATACACAAGCCATTAGAAACTGATTCCCTCAACCAAACATTAACACAACCTATCGCAACATTTATGTAATATGATGATGAATAGAAACAGATTGTTTTAAATACATTCTGGTCGACTTCAACTGTTCCCTATATATTGCCATTTAATATTTGGTCATGATGCGCTTATGGATGCATATCTAAAAAAACTACCGTTCTACCGTAGCGAATGGTTTCAATTCATGGTGTTTTTGGTCACTCGATTTGAACGAAACCATTGCCGAGATCGCGCCGCAGCGCTGACTTATACATCAATGCTGTCGATCATTCCAATGCTCACCGTATTTTTAGTAGTGCTCTCTACCATTCCAGCACTTGCACCAGCCCGTACGAAAGTTCAAGAAACTTTATATAGTTACCTTCTACCTGAATCTAGCACTGCCGTTACCCAATATCTCAATGACTTCGCAGAAAAATCTGCCAATCTCACCATCATTGGAATCATTTTTTTATTCGTCACATCAATGATGATGCTCTCGAGCATCGAAGATGCCTTCAATAAAATTTGGCACGTCAAAAATTTACGCGGTGGTGCGATTGGATTTATGCGCTATTGGATGGTGATTTCGTTAGGCCCTTTATTTCTCGGCACCGCTTTCGCACTACCTTCAGCGATTGCATCGATTGAAATCCTCAATAGTAATTTCAATGGCTATTCAATCGACTGGTCCGTCTGGCTAAAATTAATATCCGTAGTCATCACATTACTCAGCTTCACTTTTATGTATTGGATGATTCCAAATCGTAAAGTTCCATTTAGAAATGCCGCATGGGCAGGTGCTACATCGGGTGTGCTCTTCGAATTGCTCAAAATCGTTTTTGGCTTCTTTATGCAGCATTTCACCAGTTATGAAATTGTTTATGGTGCATTTGCAGCTTTTCCTGTATTCCTACTCTGGATCTATCTTTCGTGGAATATCGTTCTACTCGGCGTTGAAATTAGCTATGCCCTCACGATGTTCCGCCATTCAGAGACACCGCCACGTCATCCATTACTGTCGTTGCTCTATATTTTACATCTGTTTTACGTACGCCAAAAAACAGGCGTAACAGTCAGTGAAGCAGACATGATGTCCTTACTCGGAAAAAAAGAAGTCGAAGACTGGCCTGATTATATTGCGATTCTGCAACAACAACTCCTGATTAGAAAAACTGATAAAGGCGACTACGTATTAAGCCGTAATCTTGATCAAATCGATTTCTGGACATTCTATCAAGGACTACCCTATCCACTTCCTCGACTCGAAGATCTACAAAACTGCAATGTCACGACATTAAGCGGTGATGAATGGAGCATGCTCATTGTGCCGTATCTCAGCGAATCAGATGCTTTCTTAGCCAAACATCTATCTATACCACTATCTCAATTACTCGATGTTCAGTCACAGAACATATCTACCGAAGTTAAACCAAAAGTAGTACTGAAAGAACTACATTAGCTCACCGTCCATAAAAAAAGACAATCCTTAAAGAATTGTCTTTTTTACAACCAAGTTATTCAAAATCGCTCTTTCATCACATTACCAAGTGAACGGATTCCACCATCTGACAGGAATACCCAAAGCAACATCCTGTTTCTCTTCTAAACGTGCTTTAGGTACGGGCTTACCCTCTTGTCCATTAAATGACGGATAATCACCCTTGGTCGTATCCTCGGTCTCAAAGACTGGTTTATCAGGATCATCAACGAAACTATACCCAGGCGTTTTCAAGGTCGTTGTTCGAATCTCAGCAAGCGCATCTTTTGTTGGCATTTGATTCAACGGCCCAGCACTTAATAAACCTAATGCAGGATCTGGATGACCTCGGAAATTTTGTTCATCGTAGCGGAGATAATATGTTTTTCCTGCTTCAACTTCAAAATCTGCAACGGTGCCTTTTTGGAAATAAATGAATCCCAGAGGGCGACTTATTCTCATCCGATAAGTGCCTGGCTTCATTTCTAACCAATAATAACTATTATCCAGCAAACTCGGCAAACGTACGTCATTTAAGAAAATGCTGGCTGCTAATATCTCGTTTTGATTCCACTCACTATGTGGACGATACATATAAACCAATGCAAATTTCTGATCCAAAATCGGCACAGGTTGAAATAACTGACCTTGATCGACACGAAACCGATCAACAGCCCAACTTCCCAATGAAAATCCGTGCATCTTAAAACGCCCAGTATCAGTCGGTTGACTCACATCATAGTCTGGGAGCTTTTGCGGAGGAACGATACTAGGATCACTTCTCGTACCGCCATGAAGACTAAAAGTCGGCAGATGGTCGCGCGCTGATTGAATCATGCTGCATCCTGACAGAATCAATACTCCCGTCATCGTGACAGTCACTGGCGCAATAAACAAATGACGCATAACATCCCTCAGCATTTTAATTTTGTTGTTGGCAATCCATATTCACGACTACATCGCCGCA
>JASLFQ010000186.1 GCA_030150595.1 Aquirhabdus sp. | reverse complement strand
TATCCTTCAGAGACATTAACACGCATCAACGCAGCTCTAACCACGCGACAGTGGCAAGAAGTGAATAGCTATTTCGCTTGTCAACTTGGTGGCGCAAGAAGTGCTGGCGGGGATTACGAACAGACCGTTACGCCACGCTTTATGAATGACAAAGTGTTTAGCGCGAGTGTTGAAACTAGTTACTACTGCGGTGGCGCTCATCCAGACTTCGGAGATAATCCGATCAATTTAGATGTCAAAACTGGGCAAGAGTTAAAATTAGAAGATGTATTATGGCTCAGCAAAATTTCTCCTGATATCGCGTTGAAGCGTGAAGCGAACGGCGATCGAAGTAACTTTGATTATGAGAGCAAAATCTCGGGTCCATGGATCAGTAAAACGATGACTAAGCTTTATCCAAAAGAGGTTGGATCTGATACTAAAACCGAAGATTGTGATTACCGTGATCCTGAAATTTGGAACTTCCCTGCATTTTACTTCACACCGACAGGGCTTCACCTCGCCGCATCATTTGCACGCGTAGCACGAGCTTGTGATAACCCTGATTGGGCGATTGTTCCTTGGAATATTGTGAATCAGCATCAAGGTAAACTGCATTTGGATTTGCCTTAATGCATCAGTGCAGAACTCACGGATAAATTCTCTGGTCAGATATATCTGCGATGTTTTCGTGTAAGTACTTGATAACAATCGATGGTTATATTGTAAACAAAACAGTTTTGATCAACTGTTCACATCACGATAACCATCGACTCACATCAACATCAAATGATTGTTTTTTATTAACTTTACGCCATGCCAGAAAAATACCAAACATTCTATAACCTGAACAGGTTCACATATTTTTCACTTTCTTCAAATTATTGCGTATCCCCTTGCTTTGGCGTAGATTCGAGTGAGATGAAAACAAGTTGTATATTATATAAACAAAGTCAGCTGATCACATTCGATACTGCGATATAAAATTATTATTGAATAATAGACAGTTAACTTAATTTATCAATGAGATTTCCAATACGCAGCTTGTCAATCATTGATGATATGTACCAATACCGATGTATTTGTGATTTCACTTCGATCTAGCGCATTCGTTTCGGCTAGATTCAATCTCATAAAAAATGCTTGGGAGTATACATAATGGACAAATGTTGGTGGCTCGTACTCGGACTACTCATTGGCTGGGTGGCACATTGGATTTTCAATCTGCTGTTCTGCAAATGTAAGTGTACCAATGAAAATTGCAGCAAACACGGTAAGCTAGCTCAATCAAATAACTACATCCCAACAGGCACATCAAGCACGACGGCAATGGCAGGTGCAGTAGCAAGCACCACCTCATTTAAAACCAAAGATGGTCAAGATGACCTTCAAGCCATCGAAGGGATTGGACCAAAAATTTCGGTTTTATTGAACGACGCAGGAATTCACCGTTTTAGTGAACTTGCATTGACGCCCGTCGCAACCCTAGAAAACATCCTAAAAGAAGCTGGCCCTCACTTCCACTTGGCAAATCCAAGCACATGGCCTGAACAAGCTGGACTCATTGCCAAAGGTGATATTGCAGGCTTTGAGCGTTTGGTTGCTGAGCTGAAAGGCGGCGTACGCACTTAGACGCCTATGATCATGGGAAGGAGGGATCACATGCAATACAATGATAATTGCTGCCATGCAGCACGACCAATGTGGGGCAACTGGGTACGTTGGATTGTCACCGCAATTTTGGTCGCATTACTACTTCGCGGATGTTTTACGCATGAAGCTGAAGTGCCGACTAATCCTGTCATGGGCACCCCCGTGCCAGCTGTAACTCAAACTCAAGCAACCACCTTCGCATCACAGTTAGTTGATGGTCATGTCACGCTAACGGGCGCCGTCAAAGACCAAGCGACGAAGGATGTCATCGTGCAAGCGGCGAATGCACAATATGGCGCTGATCACGTCACAGATCAACTAACCATTGATGCTAATGCAAGCAATCCAGATGTCGATATGAATAAGCTGTTTGCATGGCAAAAAACCACCGCTGGCACCAGTGTTGCAATTAACGGCAAAACGGTCGTCCTGACAGGTGCTGTTGCCGACGAAGCCACTAAAGCTGCTCAAGGTCAAACAGCGACAAGCTTATTTGGCGCGGGTTACACCGTAGACAATCAGCTCACGATTGCTGCCAGCAACATGGCAAAAGATCAAAAATGCGAAGACACGTTGAAATCAACCGTTGAATTTGCGACGGGTCATGCTGAACTAACGCCAGCAGGCAAAACAACGCTAGATCAAGTCGCAGCTTGTTTAAAAGATGGTCGTTTTGAAGTTGCTGGCTATACCGATAGCCAAGGTAAGACCGAAGCAAATCAAGCACTGTCTGAAGCTCGTGCTGCCTCTGTCGTTGCGTACCTCACAACTAAAGGCATTGCAGCGGATCGTATGACAGCAAAAGGTTATGGTCAAACACAACCGATTGCGAGCAACGATACTGCAGAAGGTCGTCAGCAAAATCGGCGTATTACGTTTACAGCGATGCCGTAAATATCATCAATATGTCGTAGTTTATTCATCCAATAAAAAACAGACCTTATGGTCTGTTTTTTTTTCGTTCTAGACTTAATCACCGCCACCACCACATCCGCCGCTGCAACCACCACTACAACCATTACTGCAGCCGCTGTTACAACCACTACTACAGCCGCCACCGCTGCAACCGCTACCCGAACGGTTACTCAGCCCATCAGTTCCGCCATCAAACGCTTTACTTGAAAAATCCCCGCCACAATAAATCACCCGACCATCATTCGAACCCAACTTTCCTAGCGGGCTATCACAATCAGCCATATATAGAAAACCATTGGCGATACTCAATTTTGCATCAAGTGCGAAAAGAAGCGGTAATCGTGACGGATGAAGCGGATTAATAATTTCCTCATTACAGACATGCTGCCAACAGCGACGCAAAGCGACGTTACTTTTCTTTTTGTCACTCAATACCGTGGCGGGACTATGATGTAGAAATCGCCCAAAAGCTTTTTTACAAAAATTCTGATATTTCAAGGTATATAAGATAAATTCATGCCATAAGTCATCGACAACTTGTGACGGCATTGAGATAGGCTGATAGTCGCTTTTTAAATATGCTAAGAAAAAATGTCGTAACCCCAGACTCGCTAATTCTAAATCTTTCCGTGTCAGATGCTCATGTTTTTTATGGACTTTATCCAACATCCCTCGAGGAAATGCATAACTGCGAATATATGCCTCTCGCTTCATGACAACTTGCTTACGCTTTAACCGAAAAACCAATACAGCCACAATCATTGAAATAATAATGAAAATTGTGATCATATGACTCCTTTCACTTTTTTATTTTAGTGAGCCGATCATCGCATAAAATGACGACAAAATAAAAACAAGCGCTTGCTCTCAAGTAAATATTCTCCATAAAAAAACAGACCCGAAGGTCTGTTTTTCACTTTATAACCGCGTATTGCGATTAAGGAAGCAAATGCTTCACGCCATCACGCTCTTCTGCCAACTCTTTTTCAGTTGCTGACATTTTTTCACGTGAGAAATCAGAAACTGGCAGGCCTTGAACGATCGCCCAGTCACCGTTTGCACAAGTTACTGGGAATGAATAGATCAGACCTTTTTCGATGCCGTATGAACCATCGCTGTATACGCCCATAGATACCCAGTCGCCAGCTTCAGTGCCGAGTGCCCAAGTACGCATGTGATCGATTGCAGCGTTTGCAGCAGAAGCAGCAGAAGATGCGCCACGTGCTTTGATGATTGCTGCGCCACGTTGTTGAACAACAGGAATGAATGTACCTTCGTACCATGTACGCTCAACCAAACCTTCAGCAGCTGCGCCTTTTACGGTCGCTTGTGAAATATCTGGATATTGAGTCGCTGAGTGGTTGCCCCAGATCGTCATTTTTTTCACGTCGTTTACAGTCGTGCCAGTTTGAGCAGCCAACTGTGCCATTGCACGGTTGTGATCCAAACGTGTCATTGCAGTGAATTGACGTGGGTTGATTTTTGGTGCGTTACGCTGAGCGATCAATGAGTTGGTGTTTGCTGGGTTGCCAACAACCAAAACTTTGATGTTCGGATTAGCGTTGTCGTTGATTGCTTTACCTTGTACAGAGAAGATTGCAGCGTTTGCTTCGAGCAAATCTTTACGTTCCATGCCTGGGCCACGTGGACGTGCGCCAACGAGCAATGCGTAATCTGCATCTTTGAATGCAACATTTGGATTATCAGTTTGAACGATGCCAGCCAACAATGGGAATGCACAATCATCTAATTCCATCGCTACGCCTTTAAGGGCTTCAAGCGCTGGGGTGATTTCTAACAATTGCAAAATGATCGGCTGATCTTTGCCCAACATATCACCAGCAGCGATACGGAACAGTAATGAATAGCTGATTTGACCAGCTGCGCCAGTAATGGCAACGCGGACGGGTTGCTTCATCGTTTTTCTCCAGAATGGGCAAAGATAGGGGTAATATCAAGTCTCGTATGAGCACGGGATCAAAGCGCTTCATCTCCGAGCGCGAGTATTGTACTTGAAGCTGAGAACTTGTGCGAGTAAGCTGATCGCTTGCTGAGGCTGGTATTTACAATAGAGTACAAAATATGACGGTTTTACAGCCTCCTCAATCGCACTTCGAGTGGCTCGACTTCCGCCAGCCTGCCGTTCGAGACTTAGCCTTTGCTTTGGCG
>JASLFQ010000182.1 GCA_030150595.1 Aquirhabdus sp. | reverse complement strand
CGTTCACGAATTTCTTTAAAAATCTTATCAGCGATTTCGCCTTTTGCGCCTGAAAGCTGTAAGTTTTGATAATACTCTGCCGCCGCGCCAATCGATTTTTGCACGATTTCAGGCAACGCCACATCAGCAACTTTCACATTACGTGCAATTTCATTCAGACGTGAACCTGCACAAACATCGCATGGCGCATTCGATAAATACTGCGCCAGTTCATCGCGGACGAGATTGCTTTCCGTCTCTTTATAACGGCGCTCTAAATAAGGCAATACGCCTTCAAACACCATCGTGCGTTTCTGATTGCGACCGCGTTCATCGGTGTAATGGAAATCAATTTTATCGCGCCCAGAACCCTGCAAGATAATGCCTTGTTTGGTTTCATCGAGTGTTTGCCACGGCGCATCCATGTCAATCTGATAATGCTCGGCAACTGTCGTCAGCATTCTGAAATAATACGGACGTTGCTTATCCCAACCGCGAATCGCACCTTGATTTAGCGACAGTTCATGATTGTGAATGAGCTTTTCAGCCGTGAAATGACTGCGATGACCTAAACCATCACAAACGGTACATGCACCAGCAGGGTTATTAAACGAGAACAAACGCGGCTCTAAATCACCGACTGCACGATCACACGTCGGGCAGCTATGGCGTGATGAAAAGGTTTGATCAGGATGTTTATTACCATCTTCATTGGTATCCATCCAGCTCAGCAGCGCCAAACCATCGCCTAAACGTAACGTCGTTTCAAACGATTCTGCTAAACGATTACCCAGATCTTCACGCACTTTAAAACGATCAATCACAACTTCAATGGTATGTTTTTTCTTCTTATCTAAATCAGTGACATCATCTAAATCAACCAACACGCCATCGACACGCGCACGCACAAAACCTTGCGCACGGAGTTGTTCAAATAACAGCGCATGTTCACCTTTGCGATCACGGACGACAGGCGCCATCAACATGAGCGCGGTGCCTTCAGGCATGGCTTTGACACTATCGACCATTTGACTGACGGTTTGCGCAACCATTGGCAAATCATGTTCAGGACAATACGGCGTGCCGACGCGCGCATAAAGCAAACGCAAATAATCGTAGATTTCAGTAATCGTGCCGACGGTCGAACGCGGATTATGGCTCGTTGATTTTTGCTCAATCGCAATCGCTGGCGATAAACCTTCGATGCTATCGACTTCTGGTTTATCCATTTGTGACAGGAATTGACGGGCGTATGCCGACAAACTCTCAACGTAACGTCGTTGACCTTCTGCATAAAGCGTATCGAATGCCAGTGACGATTTACCAGAACCTGAAAGTCCTGTAATCACGACAAATTTATCGCGAGGAATATCGAGAGAAATATTTTTCAGATTATGCGTGCGCGCACCACGAATACGGATATAACTTTGACTCATAACTTTTTACTCGTAGAGCGGAACTCTGTAGTCGGTCGCTGACAATGATTTTTCGATGAGTGAGTCGTTGTGGATGAACAACGCCAGATCAGCAATTATAGATGAAGCAATTGTGACGTAAAACAAGGGCAATGTGAGTAATCATTACAGCAATAAATCATATAAAAAAGAGATGTAATCGCATGAGATTGATTCAGCGTATAATGCGCCATCCATTTTTCACGCTTTCGTTTTAGGTTTTTATGAATTCCTCTGAGTTACGGGCAACATTTGCGTTGGGTAGTATTTTTGCCTTGCGAATGCTGGGCTTGTTTATGATCGTGCCTGTATTTGCAATTTATGGACGCGCTTATACAGGATCAACGCCTGCGTTAATCGGTTTAGCCATCGGTATTTACGGCTTGTCACAAGCACTTTTGCAGATTCCCGTCAGCTTGTTGGCAGATCGCACTGCTCGAAAACCATTGATCGTGATTGGGCTACTGATTTTTGCGATTGGTGGTGCGGTCGCTGCATCGTCGACTTCGATATGGGGCGTCATTCTTGGTCGTGCGATTGCTGGTGGTGGCGCAGTGTCTGCGGTCGTCATGGCATTGCTCGCGGATGTCACACGCGAAGAACACCGTGGTAAAGCGATGGCGGCAATGGGGATGAGTATTGCGCTGTCATTTATTATTGCGTTTAGTTTAGGGCCTATTCTGACGCATAAAATTGGTCTGTCAGGATTATTCTGGCTAACCTCAATTGCGGGCATATTGGCGATGGGTTTATTGCTCATCGTGCCGACACCGATTCGTGCATTAACCCAAAATCCTTTGGGAATAAAAAAACAACTCCATTCGATTCTCAACTTACCTGATTTAAATCGTCTGCATTTCTCGATTTTCAGTTTGCATTTATTAATGACAGCTGCTTTTGTATTAATTCCAAGTCAATTGGTCGAATATGCGCATATTCCAGTGCCTGATCATGGATGGGTTTATTTACCATTATTGTTATTTGGTTTTATTTTAGCGATCCCTGCGATTATCGTGGCAGAAGCCAAACGTAGAATGCGCCGTATTTTTGTCAGTGGCGTTGCTTTGATCGCTGCTTCATTAATCATTCTGACCATCTTTGATCAAAATCGTATTGGTTTGCTGGTCGGGATCGGGTTATTTTTCATTGCCTTTAATACATTGGAAGCCTTATTGCCGTCTTGGCTGGCCAAGCGCGCACCTGTGGCAGCGAAAGCAACCGCAATGGGCGTCAATGCTTCGAGTCAGTTTCTGGGGGCGTTTTTTGGTGGTGTCTTAGGTGGACAATTATTAACTCATGCAAACTCGCAGGTCAGCTGGGCGATTCTTGCTGGTGTGGCGTGTCTTTGGCTCATCGTTGCATCGAAACTCATTTCTCCACCTTATTTGTCGAGTTTAGCGGTGCGTTTACCCGATGATTCAGCGCATCCGCATAGTCGAAATGAATGGGTGATTAATTTATTGGACGTGGATGGGGTGGAGGATGTCGTTGTTCTGCTTGAACAACATGTTGCTTACTTAAAAATTGATAAAACAAAAATGGATGTGTCAACTCGCGCACAATTATCGACACTTTTGGGACAAACTTTTCAAATTTAGTGGATGCTTTTTTAATTCAGGTAGTTTAAAGTTTCCGAACTTAAAATTAAGTTATCGAATGAGGAAAGTCGCTATGCGTGGTGTAAATAAAGTAATTCTGGTCGGTACATTGGGTCGTGATCCTGAAACGAAATCATTTCCAAATGGTGGTTCAGTCACTCAGTTCTCTATTGCCACCAGTGAAAGCTGGAAAGATAAAAATACTGGTGAGCCACGTGAAGAAACAGAATGGCATCGTATCGTTCTGAATAATCGCCTCGGTGAAATTGCTCAGCAATATCTCAAGAAAGGCAGCAAAGTTTATATTGAAGGTAGTCTGCGTACCCGTAAATGGACTGACAAAGAAGGTGTAGAGCGTTATAGCACCGAAGTCCGTGGCGACTCCATGCAAATGCTTGATAGCAAAGGTCAAGGCGGCGGACAAAGCCAAGGCGATTACGAGCCGTATGCGTCTAATCAAAGTGCCCCTGCTGCAAAATCAACATCAAGTGCACCAGCGCCAAGCAGCTATTCACCAAATGATTTAGACGATGATCTACCTTTTTAAAAAAATAATTCGTCGGTTTCTCTAGGGATCGATGGTTTAAATAGCCTCTTTTAATATGAATTAAAAGAGGCTATTTTTTTGAATAAATTTTAGTACAGTTGATATTGTGTTTGAGCTTGCTTCATATATTATTCATATTGAGCTGAGATAATATCTGCGCCATTACAAGCCACCTAAAAGGAATGTATATTTTTAAAGGATGAAGCGATTAATATTGAACGCATGAGTTTTTGAATAAAAATATTATTTAAGTTAAGGTATAAGAGTCCTAAAGAAGAGCATGTATCGTTGTCTAACTTTTTTGAGTCATATATTTTACATTGATGGAAGAACATTATGAGTACAGATTTGAATCATCTATCAGTTGCGGAACTTGAACGCGTGATTATTCAAGCGAAGAGTTTAGTCGAAACTAAGTATGCGGATGCAGTTAAAGATGGCTATGCCCAAATTGAAAAAATTGCACGTGAATTAAATATGACGCTAGATGAGTTGATTGCTGCAGGTCGTGCACGTGGTGGGCGTACTCAGTCTACATCGCGTAAACCAGTTGAAGCACGCTATCGTAATCCACAAAATACAAGTGAAACATGGACTGGTCGCGGTAAGCCACCACGTTGGTTAGCTGCAAAAATTGCGACGGGCGCTAAAAAAGAAGATTTTTTAATCTGATTGGTTAGGTCTAAGCTGAGTTGGCTTAGAGGTGTTTATTGGTTGTTTGAAGAACACTCGATTATTTCGGGTGTTTTTTTTATGCTTTGATGCGTGATGACCTTCGTTTGGTGTAGTAATTTGGTGTAATGGCGTAATGACACCTAGAAGAATGTGATTAAGGGATTTTGTTTGTCATAAATATTGCGCATAATCGGAGATTGGGATGTCTTTATTTTGGATGAGTGGTTTGTGAGCCGAGTTGCGCCGTTGCATAAAAAAAACAGACCGAGTGGATATTGGTGGGCTTTAGCATTAGTAATGCTGTTGTCATTTATCATTCTGCAATTACCGGCGGCGTGGATTTTAGCACGCGTCATGCCAAGCAATTCTTATCTCGATGATGTCAGCGGTAATCTTTGGCATGGACAAGGTGATTGGCATTATAAAAATGTACAAGGTGTCGTTTCGTGGCAGACGCGTCCTTGGATGTTACTGTTCTTAAGATTAAGTGCGGATGTGACGCTTAAGACTGGTGATACGCAGCTTGAAACGATTGTTGCGCGAAGCCCTAATCATTGGCATGTAGATTCGCTCAATGGTCATATCGAGCCAGAAACCTTGCAAGCCATTATGCCGTGGCAATGGCCTAGTAGTCCTATTCTGGTAAAAGACGTTTCTGTTGACCAATATACAAGTAGTGCTTTTTCTTCTGTTGATGGTCAGTTGAGTTGGGGCGGAGGGTTGCTGAGCTATCCTTATGAAGGTCGAGTTGATCGCGCGACCTTGCCACCGTTGTTAGGCGTACTTTCTCTGGATCGTGATCGTTTACATCTGGCTTTGACCAATGTGCAAAAAGAACGTATGGGTGATTTCTATTTATCCGCTCAGGTGGGTAGTGCCCAAAAAGATATGATGTTAGATGTGCAGTTAACGCAGCGGTTACTCCTGAATGTTTCAGGGTATCACGGACAAGCAGGACTCGATACAGCCGTGATTTCGGTTCGTCAGCCTTTAAGCACTTTGGGGGCGATGTAAAATGGCGAGTCGTTTGACAAAAATACGTCCTGCAGTGTTTTCATGGTCGTCTTTAGAGGGCGTAGCACCATGGCTATTGTTTATTGGCATGGGTTGGTTGTGTTGGCAGCTTGCGAGTGTGTTTTGGTTGTTGGTGAATCCGCCAACAGCACCACAAGCACGTACGGTTATGTTGGGTGGCGGTGCAACAACTAATATTCCAAATATTATTGGTTTTAAGTTGTTTGCTGAAAATGGCTCAGCCAGTGGCGCGAATGCACAACCTGATGTGCCCATGAAATTAGAGGGCGTGTTTGTATCGCAACCTGCCAGTCTTTCGGCTGCAGTGATTAATGTCAATAATGCATCCACACGCTATCGCGTAGGACAGAAAATTGAAGGAACGAATTATCAATTGGCGGATGTCAGTTGGAACCAAGTGTCACTACAACGGGGTGATGGCACAGTTCAGACTTTAAAGTTTGGTGATAGTAATACGACTGGTGTTGCCAATGCGCCAGTTGCTAATCAAGGTATTCAGCCGCAAAACCCTAATCAGCAAGCACAAGCTGCTTTGGGTGATGCGATTCGTCAAATGAAAGCGAATCCCAGTGCTTATTTAAGTCAAATGGGGTTGTCTATGGCGGGTGGAAAAGGTTATGAAGTCACCAATAATGTCCCTGCAAATGTTCGTAACCAAATGGGGTTGCATGCAGGAGATAAAGTTATTTCTGTGAATGGGCAGCCTGTTGGGAATCCAGTGAATGATGCGCAATTGTTGCAGCAAGTTCAGCAAAGCCATAGTGCACAAGTTCAAATTCAACGTGGTGAGCAAACGCTAACCGTACAGCAGAGCTTTTAAGCTTATTGTTTTTAGATTACAGAGTTTTAGAAGATTAACATGACGAAGTCAACCACACCACGATCACGATTAATGCCCATGGATTTGCCGAATATGATGTCAAAGTTTAATACGAACTGTCTTTCAGCACATTGGGTTGCTTTGCCATTGTTAACGATGTTGGCATTTCCTGCATTTGCACAGACTTGGAAGATTAATTTACTGAATGCAGACATTAATGCGTTTGTGTCAGAGGTTGCTGATATTACAGGTAAAAACTTTGCTGTTGATCCTCGAGTCAAAGGCAATGTGACGGTCATTTCCAATAAAGCATTGAGCCGTGATCAAGTATATGATCTGTTTCAGGGCGTACTTAATGTCAATGGCGTTGTAGCAATTCCCTCTGGTAACACCATTAAACTGGTTCCTGATGTGAATGCAAAGCAATCTGGTGTGCCGTTTACTCCGGCCCGCCGAGCCTGGCCATGTCCACGTCCTCGCCGGTCACGCTGCG
>JASLFQ010000149.1 GCA_030150595.1 Aquirhabdus sp. | reverse complement strand
TGTCGATGGGTCTGGCTGTTAAAGAAGCGAATCGTGAAGAACATGCGATTGAGTTCTATAACTTGCTGTCTAGCTTTGATTACATGGCTTCAACGCCTACCCTATTTAATGCTGGCACATTGCGTCCGCAATTATCATCTTGCTACTTGACCACTGTGCCTGATGATTTGCATGGCATTTATGGTGCGATTCAAGACAACGCAATGCTCTCTAAATGGGCTGGCGGTTTGGGTAATGACTGGACACCAGTACGTTCATTAAATGCCTATATTAAAGGTACTAATGGTAAATCACAGGGTGTTGTGCCATTCCTGAAAGTAGCCAACGATACGGCTGTTGCGGTCAACCAAGGTGGTAAACGTAAAGGTGCTGTTTGTGCATACCTAGAAACTTGGCATTTAGATGTCGAAGAGTTCCTCGATCTGCGTAAAAACACTGGCGATGATCGCCGTCGTACGCCAGACATGAACACTGCTAACTGGGTTCCTGACTTATTTATGCAACGTGTGATCGAAGATGGCGACTGGACATTGTTCTCTCCATCAAACGTGCCAGATTTGCATGATTTGACTGGCTTGGCATTTGCGAAACGCTATACCGAATACGAGCGCATGAGCCAAGCGGGTGAAATCAAGCCGTTCAAAAAAATCAAAGCTCAAGATCTATGGCGCAAAATGCTGTCGATGTTGTTTGAAACTGGCCATCCTTGGATCACTTTCAAAGACGTGTGTAACTTGCGTTCGCCGCAACAACATGTTGGCGTGGTTCACTCATCGAATCTGTGTACTGAAATTACCCTCAATACCAGTGCTGATGAAATCGCAGTGTGTAACTTGGGTTCAATCAACCTTGTTCAGCACATCACTGACGGCAAACTCGACAATGACAAGCTGAAACAAACGGTTAAAACAGCGATTCGTATGCTCGATAACGTCATCGACATTAACTACTACGCGGTGCCACAAGCGAAGAACTCGAACCTGAAACATCGTCCAATCGGTATGGGCATCATGGGCTTCCAAGATGCATTGTATGAATTGGGACTGGCTTACGGTTCTAACGAAGCAATTCAGTTTGCGGATACCTCGATGGAAGTGATTAGCTACTTTGCAATCAGCACATCAAGCGACTTGGCGGTTGAGCGCGGCGCGTATAGCACATTCAAAGGTTCACTCTGGGATCAAGGCATTCTGCCGATTGACTCACTGGAAATCGTGGCGAAATCACGTCCAGATCGTATGTTTGAAGTCGATCGTAGCCAAACTTTGGATTGGGCAACACTACGCGCTAAAGTGCAAAAAGACGGTATGCGTAACAGCAACGTCATGGCAATTGCCCCGACTGCAACGATTTCTAATATTTGTGGTGTTGCGCAATCGATTGAACCGACTTATCAAAATCTATATGTGAAATCGAACCTATCAGGCGAATTCACCGTGATCAATCCACACCTCGTTCGTGCACTGAAAGCGCGTGGCTTGTGGGATGTGGTCATGGTTAATGACCTGAAACATTACGAAGGTTCAGTACAGCAAATTGGTCGTATTCCAGATGATTTAAAAGCACTGTTTGCGACTGCGTTTGAAGTTGAGCCACGTTGGATGGTTGATGCGGCAAGCCGTCGTCAAAAGTGGATTGACCAAGCACAATCGTTGAACTTGTACATTGCAGGCGCATCGGGCAAAAAACTTGATACAACCTACAAAATGGCATGGTTACGTGGTCTGAAAACCACCTACTATCTCCGTGCGCTCAGTGCAACATCAGCGGAAAAATCGACGATCAATACAGGCGCATTGAATGCGGTCAGTTCAAAAGCACCAACTTTGGTTCCGCCTGTGAGCAGCCCTGCAGCGAGTGTCAGCGAATCAGTATCGGTCAGTGATGCTGATCATGCCTTCTCGCAAGCTGCACCTGTACCATTGGCGTGTTCGATTGATAACCCAGATTGTGAAGCGTGCCAATAGCTTAACAATTTAGTTCGTTTTAGTGCTTCTCTGTAACGCGAATCTCTGGTATTTATAGTGGAGATTCGCATGTTAAAAAGAAGAACTGTGACTGATTCACGTCACGAGGCATAAGGAATCCAACGTTTCAATAAACAAAAGAGCGAGGTGACTGCAATGAACACGAAATCCGCGAAAAAAGAATTTGTTGACGCAATCCGTGATAAAAAACGCGTCAAAGTGATTTTTTACTCTCAAGAGGAAAAACGCTTTCTTGTTCGTGTCTGCGCACCGATTGATTATGGAATGGATGCAAGCGTCAGCCAAACTGCTGGTGCAGAACGCTTGAATTTTTGGGATTATGAAGGCAAGAAAGAAGGACAAAATGCGGGTCAAGCCGCACACACATTAAGCCTCCGTGCTGATCAAGTGCGTAGCATGAATGTGCTGGATGAGTTCTTTGATCCAAGTGAATTAGTAGCAAGCAGCTCAAGTACTACAGGTCGTAGCTACTCTTAAGTTGTTGGGTTGGAAATGATGCTGCAAAGGTCAATCTAATGCAGCATAGGCGCTTTTTTCATTCGTTGAATCCTAGAAAAAACACCCCAAATAATGATTGTTGAAACGCTCATTCAACAGTCGTTTAGGGAGCTTTTTTTCAAAGTTCACGAAGACAGACCAAATGATTCGTAAATCACAGCACGCAACGTCATTTCGCCGAGCTGTTATTGATTTAAAGATTGAAGCAATATATTGAGTAAATGAGGAAAACCAAATGTCTATTATCAGCTGGGACGATTTCAATGATGAAGAAAGTGCTGTCGCGACCTTACCGCAAACCCCAAGTCAAACGAAACCTGCGGTCGCATCAACTGCAACATCAACAGAGCCAACGCCGTCTGTGGCTAGTGCTCAATCCCATGCAGCCCCAGCTCTCGCTGCTGACGCCAGTGCCGCTGAACGTGCACAACATGCTGTAGAGCATCTCGATGTTGCTGCGGGTTTAGAAGATTTGGAAATGGGCGCACAGCGCATCCAAGTTGACGACAAACGCATGATTAATTGCCGCGCTGACTTGAACCAACTTGTGCCGTTCAAATACGAATGGGCATGGCAAAAATACCTCGATGGTTGTGCAAACCATTGGATGCCGCAAGAAGTGAACATGACTGCGGACATCGCGTTGTGGAAATCTGAAGGTGGATTGACTGACGACGAACGTACCATCGTCATGCGTTCATTGGGTTTCTTCTCCACTGCCGATTCGCTGGTGGCGAATAATTTGGTGTTGGCGCTGTATCGTCACATTACCAATCCAGAATGCCGTCAATATTTGCTGCGCCAAGCGTTTGAAGAAGCGATTCACACCCATGCGTATCAATACTGCATTCAGTCGCTCGGCATGGATGAAGGCGAAGTGTTCAATATGTATCGCGAAGTACCAAGCGTTGCGAAGAAAGCAACTTGGGCACTGAAATACACGCAAAGTTTAAGTGATCCGACGTTCCACACTGGCACACCAGAAAACGATCAGCGTTTGCTGCGTAATCTGATTGCGTTCTATTGCGTACTGGAAGGGATTTTCTTCTATTGCGGATTTACGCAGATTTTGTCGATGGGTCGTCGTAACAAGATGGG
>JASLFQ010000100.1 GCA_030150595.1 Aquirhabdus sp. | reverse complement strand
CCGCAAGTTGATCAACGCTGGATGCGCTAAAACGACTTGATGTTTTCATCGCCGCAAGCAAAGGGCCAAGCATTAGCAATGCACCTGGATGATGCGCGGTTGGATTACCTATATAGAAACCCACTGAGTCGTGACCATGTTCAGCTTGGATGCGTTTGATATTTTTCTCGAATAAATCGAAAGCCTCATTCCAGCTGATTTCCGTCCAATCACTGCCGATTCGCTTCATCGGACGGCGAATACGGTCAGGATCTTCTTGCAGATCTTTGAGCGCGACTGCTTTGGGGCAGATGTGACCGCGACTAAATGGATCGGCTTTATCGCCTTTGATCGAGAGAATTTCACCGTCTTGATGTTCGATGACGACACCACACATGGCTTCGCAGAGATGGCAGGTGCGGAAATGTTGTTGCGGTGCGTTCATCCGTGTGTCCTCTGTGGCAGCATTTTTCAGATCAAAGTTCAATGCCTGAGAGCAAAGAGATTTTTTAAATGCGAATAATTATTTATATTATGCCATCATTCAGTACGATTGCTACTCATATCATTTAGATCTTTTGCGGCATTAACTATGGGATGCTGATCCGAATAAACCTGATACAATTCAAGTGAATTGTTTCGTCACTAAAATATGCAAGGAATGCAATGAGTTCTCCTAATCAATTTAGCCTGCTTAAACAACGCCGCTTTGCGCCATTCTTTTGGACGATGTTTTTAGGTGCGTTCAATGACAATATTTATAAAAATGCCCTCGCTATTCTCGTTGCATTCCAAGGCGCAAAGCTACTGGGCTTAGGCTCCAATGATCTGGTCAATTTAGCGGGTGCGATTTTTATTGCGCCGTATATTTTGTTGTCGGCAACGGCGGGACAGCTTGCGGATAAATTTGAGAAGTCGAAACTGATTCAGAGGATTAAATTGCTGGAAATCAGTCTAATGTTGCTCGGTACGGCTGGATTTTATTGGCATAGTTTACCGCTGTTGTTTGCCATGTTATTTGGTCTAGGTTGTCAGGCGGCACTCATTGGTCCAGTTAAATATAGCTTTATGCCGCAACACCTAAGCGATGCGGAGTTAACTGGTGGCAATGGCTTAGTTGAAAGTGGCATGTATGTGGCGATTCTCGGCGGTACGCTGCTCGGTGGTTTGCTTATGGGTGATCATATCCATGGCGCAATGTATGTAGCTTTAGGTACGCTTGCGTGTGCGGTCATTGGTTATTTGTCGAGTCGTTGGATTCCGTTATCTCCATCTGATGATGCTAGTTTAAAAATCAATTGGAACTTATTGACTGAAACGGCGCGTAATTGGCGCATGTTGCAGGGCACGCGTAATTTACGTTTGGCGGTACTGGGTAACTCGTGGTTTTGGTTTTATGGCGCGATTATCCTTGCGCAAATTCCGGGTTATACCCAGCAAGTTCTTCATGGCGATGAAACCGTCACGACGTTGCTTTTAGCGGTATTTTCCGTGGGCATCGGTTTTGGTTCTTTATTGTGTGAAAAGCTGTCGCGTGGACGAGTTGAGATTGGCTTGGTGCCGTTTGGGGCTTTTGGTTTAACTGTCTTTGCGTTGATCTTGGTTTGGATCCGAGTGCCTACAGTGGCGACAGGCACAGTGTTGAGTGCAATGCAGTTTCTGCCTGATCCGCAAAGTTGGAAGATTCTGGTGACGTTGGCACTGATTGGTATGTTTGGTGGTTTTTATATCGTGCCGCTATATGCGATGTTGCAAAGCGATGCGGAACCGACTCAACGCGCGCGCGTGATTGCTGCGAATAATATTGTGAATGCGATCTTTATTGTTGAGTCTGCGGTGTTTGCGATTATTTTGTTCCAATTGCATTTCAGTATTCTCCAGCTATTCTTTGCAGTGGCGATACTGAATGCGCTGGTCGCCATTTACATCTTCACGCTCGTGCCGCAATTTATGATGCGCTTTGTAGTGTGGATGTTGATTAATACCATCTATAAGGTGCGTAACGAAGGCTTGGCGCATATTCCTGAAACTGGCCCCGCGCTGTTGGTGTGTAATCATGTGTCATATGTGGATGCGCTGATTATTGGCTCTGAAATATCGCGTCCACCGCGCTTCATCATGGATCATCAAATTTTTAAAATACCTGTCTTAGGTGGTTTTTTTAAAGTGATGAAAGCGATACCGATTGCGTCTGCAAAAGAAGATCCTTCATTGAAAGAAAAAGCCTTTGATGCGGCGGCTCAAGCATTGCGCGATGGCGATTTGGTGATGATTTTTCCTGAAGGCACATTGACCAAAACAGGTGAGTTCAATACGTTTCGTAGCGGTATGTTAGAGATTCTGAAGCGTGAACCTGTGCCTGTTGTGCCGATGGCGTTACGTGGATTGTGGGGCAGTTTCTTTTCCAGAGTTGAAGGCGGTACGGCGATGATTCGACCTTTTCGGCGTGGGTTCTTTAATCGAGTTGAGTTGGTTGCGGCAGCACCGATTGCACCAGCGGAAGTAAGTATGGAGAAGTTGCAACAGCAGGTTGCGGAGCTGCGTGGGGATTTGAAGTAGACGAGAAAATAACAGTATTAATGTTTGTCTCCTTCCCCCTCGGGGGAAGACTTCAGAGCTATACGTTTGGTTTACATTTCAACGTCCATTCCACACCACATCATTATCCAGCGCATAAGCTGCACATCCGCGATGAGTGCTTTCGCACTTTGATAAAGCAGTTTGTAGGTTAGATGCCATCGTTGATGTGCCATCTGGGGCAATCACAACAGCACGGGGATTATTCAAGGTGAGAAACTTCTGATACATCTTCCGACCTGCTGCATTCATATAGGGTATTGCTTGAAAGTCATGAATGTCTGCAAAGTGAGTGGGCTTTAAAAAATCAGCTGTAGGAGACCAAACAACCTGATTATCCACGGCATATGGGAGGCAAATTTTTGCATTCTGTTGACACGAATCTAGTATGTGACCAAGAGGATCTAGCCCTCCGTGATCAGAATAGATTCCACCTTCATTAGTCATGACAAATGCACGTGGTAAAGGCATTTTTAGAAAGGCTTGATAAACCGCCTTTCCTTGATCGCCGATAACAGGTACTGCATTAACATCATTAATGTCAGCATAATTGCTTGGTGGTGGTATCGGAGTCAGAATCGGTCTCACCCAGACCACTTGATTATCTACAGCATAAGGCCAGCACTGTATATGTTGTTGCTGGCATGTCTGTAAACCTCTAGCAAGTGGATCCAATCCCCCACTGATCGCCGAAACTACGTTTT
>JASLFQ010000061.1 GCA_030150595.1 Aquirhabdus sp. | reverse complement strand
TAAGGAGGCACCTAATTCGAGTAAGGCAGCGTCTTTGGTCAGATGCGATTCGTAATAACTCACAATTGCAGGATCGGCTTTTGCCAATACCATTTCTAACATATCAACGAGCGCATAGAAATATGGCCAGTCATGAATCATTTCTTGGATTGAGTTAGAAAAACCTTCATTCAGTGTCGTATTCAACGCATCGCCTGTACCGAGCCAAGCGGGTAGCATTAAGCGAATTTGTGTCCATGCAAACACCCACGGAATTGCGCGTAACGACTCAATGCCACCGCTGGTGCTACGCCGTGCTGGGCGAGAACCCAGCGGCAACAATTGCAACTCAAGTTCAGGTGTGACGGTGCGTAAATAACGGATAAAGTCAGGTGTCTCGCGGACAGTTTTGCGATACGCATCCAACGAAATATGCGTCATGCTGTCCATGAGGGTGCGCCATTCTGGTTTTGCGGCAGGCGGTGGCAAAAGGGACGCTTCAAGTGTGGCGGTGGCATACAGTTCCAGATTGCGAATCGCAATGCCTTGCATGCCAAATTTAAAGCGAATCATTTCACCTTGTTCGGTGACGCGAATGGAACCTTGTACCGAACCTGGAGGCTGAGCGAGAAGCGCTTGATGAGTTGGTGCGCCACCACGACTGACCGAACCGCCACGACCGTGAAATAAGGTCAGTTTAATGCCATGTTTTTTCGCAACCGCAGTCAGTGCTTCTTGCGCACGATATTGCGCCCAATTCGCGGTGAGGAAACCTGCATCTTTGGCAGAATCCGAGTAGCCAATCATGATTTCTTGATGACCATGAATCAACGCAACGTACTCAGGAATAGAAAACAGCGCATCAATAATGCTTGGCGCATGATCCAAATCATCCAGCGTTTCAAATAGAGGCACGACGCGGAGTAACTTTTGTACGCCTGCTTTCTTTTGTAGCAGCATGACCGCCAGTACATCGCTGGTGCTTCGAGCCATCGAAATGACATACGCGCCCAACGCCTCACCAGGATGTTCAGCCAACACATCAAACGTTGCGAGGCTCTCTTGCACGTTGGCGGATAAAATCGGCGCATCTGGCGCAGCGTTGAGAATCTTCGGCAGTAGCGGACGAGGATTTTTTAATTCACGAAGACAAAATGCACGGCGTTTATCTTCGTCCCATTCTGCATAAGAGCCCTCTTTTAGATACTCGGTAATAGCATTCAAGACTTCCGCATGTCGTCCTGATTCTTGGCGGATATCGAGCTTGAGTAGTTCCACACCAAAACAAGCCACGCGGCGGATAATGTCAATCAACTCGCCATTGGCAACGTCTTCCATATTGCATGAAATCAGTGATTCATAGCAGAGCATGAGTGGCTGCATCAGCTCGTGAGCATACAAATAAATGCCTTCGTTATCGACGTTCAATTCACCGCGCAAGCGCGCATTAGCCCAATCTCGGGTGCGTCCCAGACGGCGTCTAACTTCACGCAAAATATCGCGATAAGGTTCGGTACTTTCAGTAATCCCTTGTTCTGCTAGCGCCGCGCGTAGAGCAGGACTGCATGCGTCCATCGACAATTCCCAGCGCAGCGCATCAATATCTTGCCAATACAATTCAGCTGCTTGCCAACGCGACAACAGCAGGACTTCTTCGGTGACTTTATGCGTGACATTCGGATTACCATCGCGGTCGCCGCCCATCCAAGAGGCAAAGCGGATTGGGGTTTTAGCTAGTGGTAAATGCTTGCCTGTATGTTCAAAAATGCTGGCATCAAACTCACGGACAAACTGCGGCACGGCAAACCACAGGCTTTGTTCAATCGCGGTAAATCCCCATTTCGCTTCATCGACAGGCGTCGGTTTATGGTGTCGAATTTCATCGGTATGCCACGCAGCGATGATGTCACGTTTGAGTTTGGCGAGTTGTTGCTGACGTTCAAACGGCGTGAGTTTCATCACATCGAGTTTTTCTAAACTATCGGCGATGTCGTCATATTTTTGAATAAGTGTGCGACGGCTGATTTCCGTTGGATGCGCGGTGAGTACTAGTTCAATGTCTAAATCGTGTGCGCTTTGCCAGAGTGCTTCTGCACTGATGCCTTTAGCCGCTAGACGAGGAAAAAGTTCGCCTGTTGAGCCATGTTGTGGTGCTTTGTCTTCAACGCATTGCCATGCTCGGCGACGGCGAACGCGATGATATTGCTCGGCAATATTGGCTAGATTCAAGAATTGAGTGAAGGCACGTGCGACAGGTGATAGTTCTTCTTCAGTAAGCGATTCGAGGACATGATTGAGTTCTTTGCCTGCGTCCTTGTCGCCATCGCGGGTATGTTTGGCGAGTTTTCGAATCAGTTCGACTTTATCAAACAACGCTTGTCCAACTTGCTGGCGGAGCGTATCGCCTAATAATCCACCCAGAAGGCGAACGTCATCGCGGAGTGGTGCATGAGGATCAGGTTGCGATGTTGAGGCGGATAAAGTCATGGTGAATCTCCAACTTAGGTTCTATTCTTTATACAGTAAGTCGATGGCGTTGCAATAGATTTGGATACTTTTCTTAACGACTTTTTTGGGTGGGCGGCGTAGAGTAAGTCATACGTTTTGCACTTCAAATTTGAGTCGTCGTTATTGTTCTGCTGGATGAGTATCTCATATTTCAAGTCCATCATCGTTCTAATAATGAAATGCTGGTATGCATTTTAGCTATCTGGTGCAGTTATCGTTCTAGTTGTATGCTTGTTCCATAAAGTGATGCAGTAAATATGCTTCTGAAAAAGCAATCACTACGGAGGATATGATGAAAAAAGTATTAGGTACATATAGCAGCCCACGTCAGCATTGGGTGGGTGATGGTTTTCCAGTCAGAACGTTGTTTTCCTATAACACGTTCGGCGCGCAGTTGAGCCCATTTTTGATGTTGGACTATGCGGGCCCGACTGAATTTACACCAACCACAACACCACGTGGTGTGGGTCAGCATCCGCATCGTGGTTTTGAAACGGTGACCATCGTCTATAAAGGTGAAGTGTCTCATCGCGATTCAAGCGGCGGTGGCGGCACGATAGGTCCTGGAGATGTGCAGTGGATGACTGCAGGCGCTGGCATTATTCATGAGGAGTTTCATTCTCCTGAATATACCAAAACTGGTGGTGCGTTTGAGATGGTGCAGTTGTGGGTCAATTTGCCTGCAAAGGACAAGATGACGCCAGCGCATTATCAAGGCATTTTGAATGCTCAAATTCCTGTCGCCGAATTGCCGAATAATGCAGGTCAGGTGCGTGTGATTGCGGGTGATTACGAAGGTTATGTTGGCCCAGCGGAAACCTATTCCCCAATCGATGTGTGGGATGTGGATCTGAATGCAGGTAAACATGTTCCTTTTGCAGTGAATGAAGGACATACCGTTGCGGTCATTGTGTTAAAAGGCACAGTTCAGGTGAATAACAGTCAGACTGCCCGTGAGGCGCAAATGGTGGTACTCGATCAAGTGGGTACGGACTTTACTGTCGAAGCCAATACCGATGCGAAGTTTTTGATTCTCAGCGGTCTACCGTTGAATGAGCCAATCGCAGGTTATGGACCTTTTGTGATGAATACCGAAGCGCAGATTCATGAAGCGATTGAGGATTTTAATAGCGGTCGTTTTGGAAATATTGCAAGTTAATTGTTAAAAGCAAAAAGCCCTTCTAATGAGGGCTTTTTGTTGTTTATAAGATTTGTATTTAAGAGTGTATCCGACTGTATCGACGATACACTTGGATACGTTTTTGGGAAATACATAAAATGTAGTTACTGACTAATTTTGGACTTGATCATTCAATCAGTTTTTACATGTTTCGTTTGATCATGCTCATTACACTTCGATTCTAACTCCTGCAACATCGGCGGAATTTTTTCGGCGAGGAAGTCAATGAACACGCGAACCGCAGGCAACATGCCACGGCGTGAGGCAAAGACCGCGTGATAAATGCCCTGTGGGAGACGCCAGTTGGGAAGGACGATTTCCAATTTTCCAGCACGTAATTGATCGACGCAGCGCAGCAGTGGCAGCAGGGTAATGCCATGTCCTTGCTCGGCAAGAGAACCTAATAGCGCAAAGCTAAAACCCATCAACTGTGGCTTAATCTCAAAGGATGCTTTGCCATCTGGGCCATGCAATGTCCATTGCTGATCGTATTCGCGTTCATTACTACTGAGAGTCTGGTGGTCGATTAACTCATTAGGATGTTGCGGTCTACCCATACGATCCAGATAGTCTGGACTGGCGACTAAAATCGCAGTCGTTTGACCAAAATTGCGCATGACCAAGTTGCCATCATTATCCAGCGAATCACGTACGCGAAGCGCGACGTCAATGCCTTCATTGAGCAGATCAATCCGTCGATTGGTGACAGACAATTGCAGTTGAATCTGAGGATACAGTGTCATGAATTCAGGCAATATGCGCGGCATTTGCTGTTCTGCAATATCAACAGGCACACTGACGCGTAGCACGCCACGCGGCTCGACTTGTAGTTCAGCGACAACATCACGCGCGGCTTGTGCTTCGGTCAACATAGATTGCACATGCTGATAAACACGTTGCCCGACATCTGTGACCACAAAATGCCGCGAACCGCGTTGCAATAAACGCACACCAAGGTCGGCTTCAAGCTCGGTAATACGGCGGCTTAGACGTGATTTCGGAATACCCAAAGCACGCTCGGCTTTGCTGAAACCACCATGTTCGACGACCATGGCGTACATATATAAATCGTTCAGGTTATCCATACAAACCTCAAGCCTACGAGTCACAATGATTGTAGTATGCCATGACAATAATAACTGTTCTATATGTGCAACGATATGTCTTAATTTATGGGATTGGTCGACATTAATAAAACGACTATAGTGACTTCATTGCGGCAATCCACTAAAAAGTCCGCTCCCTCACTCAGTTAAAAGAGAGATTCAAAAATGAACGTACTCCATATCGATTCAAGCGCGCTAGGCGACCATTCAGTAACACGTGAACTCACCGCAGCAATCGTTGCTGACTTGAAGAACACGATCCCAAATCTGACCATCACTCATCGTGATTTGGACAAAGATTCGATTCCACATTTGACAGGTGCAAGCCTTGCGAAAGCCGATGCTGCTGAAGCTGCTGCCGCTGAACAAACGCTACAACAATTTATCGATGCAGATATTGTGGTGATTGGCGCACCAATGTACAACTTCTCAATTCCTTCAACTTTGAAGGCATGGGTTGATCGTGTACTCGTTGCAGGTCACACATTTAGCTACAGCGAAACAGGCCCTAAAGGCTTATTGAGTGGCAAAAAAGTTGTTATTGTTAGCGGTCGTGGTAGTGCTTTTGGTGAAGATAATCCAGCTGATTTCCAAGAGAAATATTTGAAGCAAGTGTTTGCTTTCGTTGGCTTAACTGATGTGCAGTTTGTTCGCGCAGAAGGCATTGCTTATTCGCCACAACATCGTATCGATGCGTTGGCAGCAGCACATGCGACGATTGGAACATTGGCAAAAGCGAGCTAATTGTTTCTAAGAAATAATAAAGCGGTGAGCTCAATAGGCTTGCCGCTTTTTTTGTATTTAGCCTCTGGTTACCACGCTATTCCGCATACATCATTTCAGCTGCTTTGAGCGGATCGCCAGTACGATTATATTCCGCGAGCCAGTTTGGATACTGCTTCAACATCGGAATGTCATTGGGATGAAAATCAGCGCGAAAATACTGACGAAATTCGGGAAAAACCCGCGTCATGATGCCATGACGACCAAAAAATAACGGCAATGTTTTACGCGCCATATTCAAGCGTTGCAGCCGACTAAAACCATCTCCTGCAAGCATCTTGTCGGTATGCACCAACGCATTGCGCCAGAACTGTGGAAAGATAATCGACATCGCCAATATGCGTTTGCGATAGCTGATTTTCACAACTTTAGTGAGAACATCAAAGGCGACGGCGCGATGTTCCATTTCTTCGATGGCATGCCAAGCGAGGAGTGCGCGCATATTCGGATGCGCCTTAGCCATGGTTTCAGGCGATTGAAACAACGCTTCAGCCATCAGCGCAGTCATGTGCTCCAGTGCTGCCGTGATCGCCAAGCGAATATCTTGTTTTTGATTCATTTGACGATTTTCGAGCCATGCTGAAAAATGCTTAATGATTTCCAACACAGGCGTGCCTTGCTTGACCAAAATATCGTTATACAAACTGTGCTGAATCCCATGTTGACCTTCTTGTTGGCAAAAGTCAGCCACTGCTTCGGCTAATGAGGGATCTGTAATTTGATCGCGGAAAGGGCGAATGCTGCTAATAAAGGAACGTTCGCCGACTGGGAACAACATGCAAATCGAATCCATAAATCGCGTGGCATAGACATCACCGCCAAACCAATACCTTGGAACGTCATCCAAATGAAAATTTAACTGGCTACGGACGTGTATGGGGTGCGCCATCATGTTCATCATGAACCTCGACAATATCAATGATTTTTAGACACTTCGACAGACGCATTCATCCTTTATTGAATCTGCCGAAGTGGTTAATACTTTATAGCAAGAATGTTTACGCATTCTCCAAAATGTCTCGTAATACAAATGGCAGGATGCCGCCATGTTTGTAATAATCCACCTCAATTGGCGTATCAATCCGTGATAATAATTCCACCTCTAACACTTCGCCATTGTGACGTGTGATTTTCAAGGTAATGTCAGATTGTGGCGTCATGTGATCATTGACCCCAATGAGATCAAAGGTTTCATTGCCGACTAAATCGAGCGTATCAATGGAATCATCGCCTTTAAATTGCAACGGTAATACGCCCATTCCGACCAAGTTAGAGCGATGAATCCGCTCAAAACTACGGGCAACCACAGCTTTGACACCGAGCAGTTGCGTGCCTTTTGCTGCCCAATCACGACTTGAACCCGTACCGTATTCTTCGCCTGCAAAGACAATGGTTGGAACACCTTTTTTGATGTAATTCATCGCGGCTTCATACACGGTGGTTTGCAGTCCGTTGTATAAGGTATAGCCGCCTTCGATACGAGAACCATCGTCGTTGAGTGGCAACATCAGGTTTTTCACCCGCACATTGGCAAATGTGCCGCGAATCATAATGTCGTGATTCCCGCGACGCGAACCATAAGTATTAAAATCAGCAAGATGTAC
Source organism: Aquirhabdus sp. (assembly GCA_030150595.1). Taxonomy (GTDB): domain Bacteria; phylum Pseudomonadota; class Gammaproteobacteria; order Pseudomonadales; family Moraxellaceae; genus Aquirhabdus. Next base: position 1,237 of record JASLFQ010000061.1, on the reverse strand, counting down.
ACCATGTTCAGTCAAATATGTTCCCGCAGGCGTGGTGACACGGAATGAACCTGCTGGCGAAATATGGTCGGTTGTCACCGAATCGCCCAGAATCAATAATGCTTTTGCCTTCTTAATTTCTTTGACAGGACTTGGTGTCATGCTGAAATTTTGAAAGAATGGTGGCTTTGCGATATAGGTGGATTTTGGCCATGTGTAGACATCGCCATGTGCGCTTTTAATGTTGTTCCACAGGTCGTTGTCTTTGGTAAAGTCTGAGTATTTTTCCCGATAGACTTCTGGATTTTGGGCAAATTTCAGCAGTGCTTTAATTTCTTCATCAGTCGGCCAAATGTCTTTGAGATAGACTGGTTGTCCATCTTTTCCCGTACCCAATGGCTCTTTGGTCATATCAATATTGACACGACCTGCCAGTGCGAAAGCAACCACCAGTGGCGGTGATGCAAGGAAATTCGCTCGAATATTCGGATGAATCCGCGCTTCGAAATTACGGTTACCCGACAATACTGCCGCTGCGACAATGTCTTTATCGACAATTGCTTCATTAAACTCCGCCGCTAAATCGCCCGCATTACCAATACAGGTTGTACATCCAAATGCTGCGACATTGAAACCCAGTTGATCTAAATACGTTTGTAGACCCGCTGCTCCTAAATATTCAGGTACCACGCGTGAGCCTGGCCCAAAAGAGGTTTTAACGCGAGGATGAACGGTTAAGCCTTTTTCAACGGCTTTTTTCGCAAGCAAGCCTGCGCCAATTAGTACGCTCGGATTTGAGGTGTTGGTACACGATGTAATCGCGGCAATCAGTACATCGCCATGTCCAAGATCAAGGAAATCTGCACTGCTCGGCATTGGTGGAATATGAATATCCGTGGTCGGACGATTGGCGATCATGTCCGCTTCACCGCGAATGATGGTTCCCAAATATTCGGATTTGTGTGGCACTTGCGCATCATCGTTATAGGCGCGCTTGGTGACATACCGGGTATGTAGTTCACCAGCATTTTTGTTAAAACCATTTTCCAACAATGGCGCACTGAACAGATGATCAAAACTTTCCGCCATCTTCGGCAGTTCGATACGGTCTTGTGGACGTTTTGGCCCAGCGAGTGATGGGACAATCGTGTTTAAATCTAAGCTCAGATTTGCGCTGTATTCCAGTTCACCCGCTTTCGGGATACCAAACAGATTCTGTGCTTTAAAGTACGTTTCAAACGCATCAATGTCTTCTTCG
>JASLFQ010000279.1 GCA_030150595.1 Aquirhabdus sp. | reverse complement strand
TGGTCCCTGAATTTGAGGACAAAATGCTGCATACGCCAATTGGGCAACTCAGTGAACCGTTCAAATCTTCCTATGGATGGCATATCTTGCAAGTAGAAGAAGTACGCGACGAAGATATGACTCAACAATATCGTAGAAATGCCGCTAAGCAAGCACTATATGAACGCCAATTCCCAATTGAACTCGATAATTGGTTACGCGAGATTCGTGCACAAGCTTACGTAAACATGCGAGACACGGTGCAATAAGTTCATTTTCAAATAGCATATGCTTTTATAAAGCATATGCTATTTTCCCTAAGTCTATTCTAATAATTAATACAGATCGTTATATACAAATCTGAATGAAGTAGAATTATTGACTTTGACATTATTAATAAAGCATCACTCTCATACATATAAAATCAAAAAATATGATTACATTATCGAATGAATTAAGATCTTTTTTATTATTCTCACTCATAAATTATTTTTAATTTATATCATCATACTTTCGTATGTTATTCACCCTTTGGTAACCCTTCACTCGCTAAGCGCGAGACAAAATCGCTTATTCCAATGCAAAAAAAGCACCGCATGGGAGCGGTGCAAATCTTTATAAACTACAAATCATCACATTAGAAGTTATTGTGATCACTACCATCATCTTCAGCATCTTTATGATCACCAAAACCTGGTGTTTGATTGCCTTGAGTATGACCATAACCTGAACCAAACCCGCCTTGACCACCAAACCCGCCTTGACTACCAAAACCACCAGGCTGTGGTGCACCAAATCCACGCGGAGCGCCACCAAAGCCGCCTGTAGGCGCTTGTTGACCGAAACCACCACCTTGCACACCAAATCCGGCTGCTGGTGCTGGGAAGCCCGCTTGCTGCTCTGTGCCAGTCGCAGGGCGAGGATTACGCGCTGGGACTACTGTAGAAATAGCATGTTTATAAACCATCTGACTTACGGTGTTCTTAAGCAAAACAACATATTGATCAAAAGATTCAATCTGACCTTGTAGTTTTATTCCATTCACTAAGAAAATGGAAACTGGGATACGTTCTTTACGCAAGGCGTTAAGAAACGGATCTTGTAATGTTTGACCTTTAGACATTTCTTTCTCCAAAACCTAAAAAAGCTGCCAAAATTAGCGGCTAATTAATTTTTTTATAACAAACGACAGGGGGCACAATTTTGAGCCATTATTTTCAACTACGCAAGTGAAGAAAACCTTCATTAACTGTATTTAAAATCTGCACAATGTGGGAATCCCTTAAAGATCTAATCCACGTAAACTGGCGCTTAGCAAGTTGCCTTGTTGCATATAATGCACGATTCTGCATTTCTAGTATGTTTTTATTGGTATTAACAGTCAATTGATATTCTGTGAGCAGTTTGTTTTCAGCGACAGGCGGTGATTCTTTCTCCAATTGATCAAGATACTCCCAAACTTGGCGATAGCCAACAGAGCGCATCGAAGGAAACTCGGCAGTCAGAAATGGACGTTGACGCAGCTTTTTTACTTCATCCATAAAACCAGCCTCCCACATTTGCTGCAAACGCAATGCAATGCGCTCATGCAATATTGCACGATCAGGTACTAATGCATAAATCTTAAAATCATCGGATTGTTGAACGACTTGTTCATCGTGGAAATCACTAATCGCCTTCCCGCTAATTCGGTAGACTTCTAACGCACGCATCACACGCTGGTGGTCACTCGGTAGAAAACGTTGTGCTGCACGTGGATCAACTGCTGCTAATTGTTGATGTATCCAGTCCCAGCCTTGCTGTTCTGCCTGTGCGGTGATTTCGGCACGCACATCAGCGTCTGCTGCAGGCATTGCAGCCATACCAGAGAGTAAACTTCGGAAATACAACATCGTTCCGCCAACAAGCAAAGGAATCTTCCCTCGTTGTTGAATTTCACTGATCAATCGATTTGCATCCTGTACAAAATTAGCCGCTGAATACACATCTTCGGGTTCGATAATATCAACCAAATGATGTGGGTATTGCAGCAACTCCTGCAGAGTTGGTTTCGCTGTACCAATATCAAGACCGCGATAAACGAGTGCTGAGTCCACTGAAATGATTTCATAGCGACCTGTGTCGTATAATTCACATGCCAACGCTGTTTTACCGCTCGCCGTTGGCCCCATGATACAAACGGCTGGCGGATGTTCGGAACTTTTATTAAACAGTGTCAATCAATCGCCTCGCGCAAATAATTTATCAAGTTGTGACAACGGGAATGCACGCCACGTTGGTCTGCCGTGATTGCACTGACTCGCAAAAGGTGTTTGCTCCATTTGGCGTAGCAACCCGTTCATTTCAGCAAGACTTAACTGACGGTGTGCACGCACAGCTCCATGACATGCCATCGTGCCCAGAATGCGATCGCGTGCGCGAATTAAGCCACTATTATTTAGATTCACAGCGTCTGAATCCTCACCGTCTCTATTTTGTTCGGTTAAATCAATATCCGATAAAAGTTGCTGCACCAAGGTACTGATATTACCGCGTGCCAATAATGCAGGCACAGCTCGCACCACAACCGTCTGCTCACCTTGTCGATCTACTTCTAGTCCCAATCGATGCAGGCTCTCTTGGAGTTGCTCTGCACGATGTGCTTGCTGAGAAGTCACATCGACCGCGAGTGGCACTAAAAGTGGCTGTGTTTGCCATTGTTCGGCTTGATTCACATCCCATGCAGCTTTGAGTTGTTCCAGCAAAATCCGCTCATGCGCCGCATGCATATCCACCATAATGAGACCATCACGGTTTTGCGCCAAAATATAAATGCCATGCAATTGCGCTAATGCCAATCCCAAAGGATATTCATCAGCAGTTGGCACCACACTTAAATCAGCATGACCACTTGTATCAGGACGTAATGCTTGGAAATACTGCCCTAATGCAGCTTGCACGCCTTGGCTGTGACTAGTTCGATCTAGATACGTTTGATTGGAATATGGATTAGATGGCTGATTTTGAAATGAACCATTTTGAGTCGCATGATTTTGGAAACCTCTTTCATTAGTATCAAATGACCGTTGGCTAATTAGGGAGTTATCAGAATCATATTGATGTAAACCCAAGACCGATTGCACTTGCTCAGGCTGGCGTTGGTTAGGATGCAAAGCATCTGCTAATTCTGCTGGTGCAGTTTGAAACTGAGACAAGACTTGTTTAGCATGATGACGTACAAACTCATGCACTTCGCGTTGCGCCACAAACCGCACTTCGTGCTTGGTTGGATGCACATTGACGTCCACACGCTCTGGATCAAGCTCTAGGAACAATAAAAAAGCAGGATGTTTATGTCCATGCAACACGGATTCATAAGCCATTCGCAGTGCATGACTCACGCTACGATCTTTCACGACTCGGCCATTCACATAAAGATATTGCAGATCTGCTTGCGCGCGTGCCTCCGCAGGATGACCAAGCCAGCCAGCCAAACGCAAATCTAAACTCTGCGCATCAACCCAATGCGCTGTATCTGCAAAACGCCCACCCAAAATTTTACGTACACGTTGCAAACGCAATTCACCGCTGTCAGCAATGGGTAAATCAATTTTGCGTTGATCTTGATGAATGAGCACAAACGCCACATCGAAATGCACCAGCGCCATGCGCTTAACGACTTCTTCAATGTGGCTAAATTCCGTCCCTACACTTTTAAGAAATTTACGACGTGCTGGCACATTATAAAATAGGTCACGAATCACCACGCGTGTCCCACGTGAATGCGCAATAGGTTTCGGCGTAATGAGTTCTTTTAAAGAAACTTGCGACGCTTCATGATCAATCGCAGTATCGACGGTCACTTCAAAACCCAGACCATCATCCGTCTGGCTACTCGACAAACTAAAACGGGAAATTGCCGCAATCGACGCAAGCGCCTCGCCACGAAAACCTAATGTTGCAATTGCAGCAAGTTGTTCAGCTGTTGAAATCTTACTCGTCGCATGCCGTAAGACCGCAAGCACTAAATCATCAGGATGAATGCCATGGCCATTATCCAGCACTTCAATCAGCGATGAGCCACCTTGCTGAATCCGCACCTCAATCCGCGTTGCGCCCGCGTCTAAAGCATTTTCCACGAGCTCTTTCACCACGGATGCAGGACGCTCAACCACCTCTCCTGCTGCAATCTGGTTGGCAAGTGCTGCGGGTAACTTTTGAATACGTGCGCTAGTCAATGATTCTGATGAAGACACATCAAGGAAATCATTCATGATGTATCAATCCTTTTTGCTCATCGAATAACGTTAATGCCGCAACTCCAGAGGGACTAAACGCCTCTATTATTAAATGTCGTGTGATGTCATCATTTGCAGTCTGCAACGTTAATTGCAAATCTGCATTCGGAATCACTGGCTCACCTTTTTGTGGCCATTCAATTAAAAGCAACGCATTACGATCATCAAGATAATCACGAATTCCCATCAGTTCTAGCTCAAAAGGATCATTGAGACGATACAAATCAAAATGGAATACTGATTGCCCTGCAATTTGATAAGGTTCAACTAAAGTGTAGGTTGGGCTTTTGACTGCACCAACATGCCCTTTCGCATGTAGCCACGCGCGGGTAAACGTTGTTTTTCCAGCACCTAAACCACCGACTAAATAAACAACACCCGATGAAAAAATCTGGGCAAGTTGCGTCGCAATTCGCGTTGTTGCAGCCTCATCAATGAGATCAATATGGCGAACTGTCAAGGAATCGGAAATCGGGGATGCTAAAGGATTCGTCATGTCACTCAATCAACAAACTATGAAATAAGAATCAGGGAAATAAAAATCAGATTGTACCATGCAGTGATTTTTCAACTGCAGTACATTTTTCAATCAGACTTTTCATAGTAAAAATCACATCAGAAATACGCACTAAAATAGAGCAATCGCTACACCTAACCAAACAATGCGCCCTACCCAGCAATTATTCAGAAAGGCTTGAAAAGTATGGGCTGGCAACCGATCACGTGTCTGCAGGAATTGGACAACAAATAAAATCAACGCAATCAAAAGCCCAATAAATGCAAAGATCGATAAATGGAGTAAGCAAAAAACGATTACCATAAAAACCAAAAACATGGCTTGTAAAATGCCAATAATCAACAGATCATTCTGTCCAAACAAAATCGCCGTAGACTTAATCCCAGCCTTGAGATCATCTGGACGGTCGGTCATAGCATATTGAGTATCGTATGCAACAGTCCAACATAAATTCGCCACATACAACAGCCAACACACCAAACTCGGTGTTTGCCCTTGTGCCACAAATGCCATCGGAATCGCCCACGAAAACGCTGCGCCTAATACAAATTGCGGCAGATACGTCCAGCGCTTCATAAAAGGATATAGCGTCGCTAAGAACAGCGCACCAAACGCCCAATATACGGTTTCAATGGGTAAAAATAATAATAATGTGGCACTCATCAGCACCAATACCGCAAACAATGCCAAGGCTCCTTTAGACGAGACTTTACCACTGGCAAGCGGGCGATTTTTAGTACGTTCAACTTGACCATCAACATGTCGATCTGCGAAATCATTAATCACACAACCCGCGGAGCGCATAAAGATTACACCCAAGATAAACACCAATACAATCTGCCACGATGCGTGATGTGGATTCGTTTGCCGACCTGCTAGCCAGACCGCCCACAAAGTAGGCCAAAGTAATAATTCAATACCCACAGGACGATCCAATCGCGTGAGTTGCACATATGCAAATACTCGTTCGCGCCAAGATAGATGTTGTGATTGCACAGGAAAGTTCATCAAAATTAACTCGCAAAGTCTAATAAATGACTCAAATAGATTTAAACCTGATGAAATGATACTTCTTTTGTAGGACTTAATGACGATTTAAAGACTGGACAAATGCTGGCAAGAAGGTTTCTTGTACCAACAAATACTTCTTATGCCAAACATACGTTGTCCGACGCGTCCATCCTTCAGGCAATCGAGCAAGCTCTCTAGACTTTCGTTGCTGAACTAAGGGAATGACTTGGACGCCCCCTCGTTCAAACAACAAAGATCCAAGTGAGCGAGTTTTCAATAACTTCAAACGTCGCCCAGAACCTCGCAATGTCTTCAATGGCATAACGCTACGTGCATGTACCCATGGTTCTTTATCATTGCCAAATAACAACACTTCGCGCACCCAAACACGCTGTGCAGAATGAATATGCAATTGTTTGACTTCATCAAAATTTGGATGCTGCAAAGACTCATGAAGCGGTAATACACTGAACCTACCGCCTGCGTATGCACGTAACTGCTGAGTTAATGACCCCTGCGCAAGTAGCCAAGGGTTTAAACCAGCTGAAGTAGAATCTAATTGGCGATGGTATTTATGTTTAACATTAAACCAATGTGAGACACGCCTTGAAGCAGGCTTTCGCGGCGACATACTTAATCTCAACTCTACCGCAGTCCCATTCTTGCCTGTTGCTTCACATTAGGTTGAAGTACAAAGAAAGTGACCGATTGGGAAGCCAAAACTTTTCCCTTTGTAGAGACCACCCTCGCCTCAAATTGATGTTGTCCACGTTCCAGTTGGTCAGGAGGTACATCTTCTCCAGAAGTTTTTCCATCGACCAAAAGAACCAAATGATCACCATGTTTCATTTCTGGATTTACTTGCACATTTGCTGAAAACGCATCTGCAGCACGATAATAAGTTTGATCTGGCGTCGGCGAGATAATTTTAATCGTATAGCTCGTTTGTGCAGTGCTGCTTTGTGGATCATCCTGCAACGTACGCGCGATTTGATCTTGGCTCAATGCGGGAATAGTTGCTAATGGAGCGATATAGACTTCTTGGGCAGACTTATCGGGAACATCACTAAAACTGACATTACCATCCGCATCAACCTTTTTATAAACCGCCGCTTGCGCCAACTGACTATTTAAAACAGTTGCCGAAAAAAAGCTTAAAAACATCATGCCCACAATCAGGCGCGGCTTAAAACAAGAGATCACAGTAGTCAATGTTTCAGAGTTTCTCATTGAGGCAAGTCCTATGCGGATAGATATTTATATTGTAAACCACAAACCCATAAACTTAAGTATGAATATGATGAAGAGAATCTTAATGATTATAGAAGGTAAATCCAATCATTATCAGTAAAATTGTCAATAAAAAAAGGCCTGCAATGCAGACCTTTTTTACATGTATTACAACTTAGCAGCTGTAGTACATTTCAAACTCAACTGGGTGAGTTGTCGTGTTCAAGCGACGCACTTCTTCCATTTTCAGTTCGATATATGCATCAAGCATTGGCTTGGTGAATACGCCACCTTTCAACAAGAACTCATGGTCAGCTTTCAATGCGTCAAGCGCCATTTCAAGTGAGTGAGCAACTGTTGGGATCAATGCCTCTTCTTCTGGTGGCAAGTCATACAGATTTTTGTCTGCAGCTGCACCTGGATGGATTTTGTTTTGGATACCATCAAGACCCGCCATCAACAAGGCAGCGAATGCCAAGTATGGATTAGCCACTGGATCTGGGAAACGTGCTTCGATACGACGACCTTTAGGGTTCGCAACGTAAGGAATACGGATTGATGCCGAACGGTTACGTGCAGAGTATGCAAGCATAATCGGCGCTTCGTAGTGTGGTACCAAACGCTTGTAGCTATTTGTTGATGGGTTGGTAATCGCATTCAATGCACGCGCGTGCTTGATAATACCACCGATGAACAAAATTGCAGTTTCTGACAAGCCCGCATATTCGTCACCAGCAAAGGTGTTCACACCGTTTTTGCTGATTGACATATGAACGTGCATACCTGAACCGTTGTCACCAACGAGTGGCTTAGGCATAAACGTAGCTGATTTGCCATGTTCGTGTGCCACGTTCAATACTGCATATTTCAGCACTTGAACTTCGTCTGCTTTACGAACCAATGTGTTAAATGTCACACCGATTTCTGATTGGCAAGATGCAACTTCGTGATGTTGAACTTCAACGCGGCCTTCGCCAAGCATTGCTTCAATCGCTTCACACATTGCAACACGGATATCTTGGCCGCTGTCTACTGGTGGAACTGGGAAGTAACCGCCTTTAACGCGTGGACGATGGCCTGAGTTGCCGCCTTCGTATGAATTACCAGTTGACCATGCAGCTTCTTCTGCATAGATCGTGTGACGTGCACCTGACATGTCGATGTCAAATTTCACTTCATCAAAAATAAAGAATTCTGGTTCTGGACCAAAATAAGCAGTATCACCGATACCAGTAGATTTCAAATATTCTTCTGCACGGCGTGCGATAGAACGTGGATCACGCTCGTAACCTTGCATTGTTGATGGCTCAATAACATCACAAGTCACAACAACAG
>JASLFQ010000250.1 GCA_030150595.1 Aquirhabdus sp. | reverse complement strand
CTGTGGATAATGCCTCACTATTTAACGTTCTGCTTAGACTCAGAAGCAGAAATCGACATGATGGAGACCGAGTTTTTAATCTACAACTTAAGTCCCAGTGAAGAATTCGAAGGAAATGCATTGAAACGACTATCTAGCTTCAATAGGAAACAAATTGACTGTCTCATTCATTTCATGAAGTGGCTAAAAGAACATTCGTACTGGTCTGAATACTGTCCCATCGAAATTAATAAAGCGCTGCGGTTCCTACAAACAGTTAAGTCCGATACCCACAAATCTTGAGTTGAGTCCAATCCGCCTCAACTCAGGCAATCAAAATTAGCTCAACAAGGGTGCGCAATGCGCACCTTATACTACTAAGCCTACAGCTTTCACCACCAACATCGTCCCGTCTATCGCAACGACCTTCACCTTCGTTCCAACTGCAAGCGGTTGACCATCTTCAGTTCTCGCTAACCAGTAACTATCACCCACCCGAATCTGTGCCTCTGGTTCTAACGCCGCTGACAAGACCAAATCCAGACCAATCAAATGATGTTGGATTTCTGAAATTGCTGGTTTTTCTGATGTTTTCTGCTTTTTTCGCCATCTCGCCCACAACACCAACAAAATCGTAGATGAGATCGCAAAAACAATGACCTGCCCTTCAATTGGCAAAACACCGCTCACGGCAACCGTTAGCAAAGCAGCAATGCATAGACAGAGACAAAACAAAATCCCTGTCACCAGTTCAGCAATCAGCATAATCGCTGCAATACTTAACCAAAATAGCCAAGCACTCATGACCGATCCTTAGGCGATTGAGGAGTTGTAAATTTTGCAGAACGTTGAGTTCCTGTTGACGGAGTCGGCTGGGGATTACGATCAGATAATAGTTCGGCAACACCACCCACCGCACCAACCAATGCCGAAGCATCTAGCGGCATAAAGATCACTTTGCTGTTTGGACTTTTCGCCATGTCTTTGAGAGATTCAACGTATTTTTGCGCAATAAAGTAATTCAAGGCTTGAACATTACCGTCACTCAGCGCATCACTAACTTTCTGTGTTGCATTCGCTTCAGCTTCAGCCAAACGCTCACGCGCTTCAGCTTGCAGGAATGCCGCTTGACGCTCACCTTCTGCTTTTAGAATTTGTGCTTGCTTCTCACCTTCAGCAGTTAGGATTTCAGCATTACGGCGACCTTCCGCCTCAAGTACATAAGCACGTTTAGTACGTTCAGCCTTCATCTGTGAAGCCATTGCATTGACCAAATCAGCAGGTGGATTAATGTCTTTAATCTCAATCCGCGTCATTTTGACGCCCCAAGGCGAAGTCGCATGATCGATCGATGCCAACAACTGACCATTAATCTGATCACGCTGCGACAACATCACATCCAATTCCATCGAACCAATGACAGTACGAATGTTGGTCATGACCAAATTATTGAGTGCGATAGGAAGATTACTGACTTCATAAGACGCTTTATAGGCATCCATGATTTGATAAAAACACACAGCATCAATGGTGACACCAGCGTTATCACGGGAAATGACTTGTTGCGGCGGCACATTCAGTACCTGTTCCATCACATTGACGCGCTTACCCACTCTTTCGACAAACGGTGTAATAAACGCCAAACCAGGCTCAAGCGTACGACTATATTTACCGAAACGCTCAATCGTATATTGAAAGCCTTGTGGTACGATTTTGATGGCTTGTAGGCCAATAAACACGACCAAAACCAAAATAATGATTAAAAAACTTCCCAACATGTCTTTATTTCCCTGATTAAAATCCAAATATTAGATTTATGTATAACGAGAATACTAGATCATTTATCCATCACGATCGGTTTCATGATGTAACTGAACAACAGTCGGTAGGAAGTCCTATGTCAGAAATTAATAGCCCGCACGACCTGCCAACATGGCCTCTTTCATTTGTTTGACTGCCTTCTCCAAACCAACAAAAATACTATCAGCAATCAAAGCATGACCAATGTTTAACTCATGAATACCATAAATCCGCGCAATGGGCGCAACGTTATCCAAATTTAAACCATGTCCCGCATTCACAATGAGGTCAAGATCGAGCGCATAAGCCGTCACATCAGTAATACGTTCCAGCTCTAATAGTTGGTGATCGCCTGTTGTTTCAGCATATCGGCCTGTATGTAGCTCAACAATTGGCGCACCGCATGCGATTGCCGCATCAATTTGATGAATATTCGCATCAATGAATAAAGAAACCTGACAGCCTGCTTTGGTTAACTGCTCAACAGCTTGCTGAACTTTCTTATGATACTTGACAACATCAAGCCCCCCCTCAGTTGTCAATTCTTGACGCTTCTCAGGTACAAGGCAAACATGTTGTGGCTTAATTTCACATGCAAAATCAATCATAAAATCGGTCACAGCAATTTCAAGATTCATGCGTGTTTGCAATAATGGACGCATCCGTCGGACATCATCATCTTGAATATGTCGGCGATCTTCGCGCAAATGCAGCGTAATCCCATCCGCACCAGCACGCTCACATAACAATGCCGCCGCAATCGGATCAGGATAGGATGTGCCACGTGCTTGGCGTAAGGTTGCCACGTGATCAATATTTACACCCAATAAAAGCGACATATCAAAACTCCTAAATCCATAAAGCAAAGCGCAATGAAACGACAATTAGAATAACAACAAATGGGATTTTATAAATGACAATTATGAAAGTAACGGTAAATGATTTTTTCTTTATGTGTTAGATATTTT
>JASLFQ010000245.1 GCA_030150595.1 Aquirhabdus sp. | reverse complement strand
ATAGGATTGATTGGATGAGTACAGATCGTCAAGTAGATCGTCATGCGCAATTTCGAGCGCGTGAGTCACAGATTTTTGATATGGCTGAACAGCTTTTACTCGATTCTGGTGAAGGCGGTATGACGCTTGATACGCTGGCCTTGCATTTGGATTTGGCGAAAGGCACGTTATATAAGCATTTCCAGAGCAAAGATGAGTTGTATTTACATCTGATTATTCGTCATGAACAGGCGCTTTTGGATTTGGTGTTGAATTCAACAGGTGTTTTCCAAGAGTTATTGATTGCGTATATGCAGCATCTTTTAAATCATCCTCAACGCACCGCGCTATTACATCAACTTGAAGAGCGTTTGGCGGCGGGCGGAACTGGACTTACGTCTCTATTTTCAGATTTATATCGCATTAGAAAACAACGATTGCGTCGTGTTGTGCCTTTGACCAATGCTTATTTAGAAAGTATTCATAGTCATCTTACGACGCGAGATTATTTGGCTGCAATATGGGCGATTGCTCAAGGCGGTTCGGCGATTTTAAATTCAAGTTTTTATCAGCGTTATTTGGGTGAGCGTGAAAGCCTAAAGCAAGTCTTGATCGATCAAATGATTACTCTGCCATTTCCTCAGTCAGCTCATTGACACGCGATATCCAATCAATGCTCAAAATCTCTTTTTTTAATCGTTTGAATGTTTATTGGAAAAATCATTTTCGTTCAGATGCGCCTATTGTGATGGCGCATGTTTGCTTGCGAAGTCATCTAAAAAAAAATGCTAAGAACCAGTCTGGTTTTACGCTGATTGAGGTCATGCTGGTTGTCATGATCGCAGGGATATTTGCTGCAATGATCGGTTTATCGATAGGTAGTTCTGATACACGGCATGTTCTACAAGAGCGTGAAGAATTGATGGATTCGATTGCAGCAATTCGTTTGGAGTCGCAAGACCAAAGTCGAATGCTCGGCTTAATCCCACTGGATCAAACGGCTACTAATCCAGCACGTTACGTCGTTGTTGAATATGACCCCACTGCGACGGATAAAGACAAGCAATGGAAGCCCGCAGAGGATTTTAAAGTTCACGCATTGCCTTCTGGCGTTGAGCTAATTGTGACGCCGTTGCAAGATAATAATACCCAGAATCCAAGTGCTCATTTTAATGACATTACATCAGGAGAGTTGAGTCCTAAGCTGATTTGGTTTGGTAATGGCGAGGCGACTGCCGCTCGATTACAACTATTGCAAGATGGACAAAACGTGGGTGATGCAGTGGAAGTGACGTCTTTGGGACAAGTCAAAAAAGACGATTCCAGTTCTGCAAAGACCGAGGATGGGCAATGACTTTAGAAAAGAAGAAGTCGATTCGTCAATCAGGTTTTACCTTAATCGAGGTGATGGTTGCGTTGGCAATCTTTGCGGTTGCTGCGGTTGCTTTGATGCGAACAGGCATGAGCTATGTCAATGCGACTGAAGGATTAGAGACACGCACTCTGGCGCATTTTGTCGCGATGAATGAAGCGGCTAATATGATCTTAACCCAAGCATGGTTGGATGGCAGTGCGGAGCACAATGTCGAAGAACAAGGGCGGCATTGGCAAATTTCAACACAAGCTTTTCCTGTGGCACAAACGGCAAATGTGCGACGGGTAGAAATTACGGTTGCACCGATTATTCCCGAGACGGATAAGCCAGGCGATGCAGCTACGATTTTAGTCGTTTTTATTCATAGTCCAGTGAGTTAGCACTATGAATTTAAAAAATATAGTTCCAAAAATGAACTCATCAAGAAACCAAGGTTTTACGCTGATTGAACTCGTTGTTGCGATGGCGATTTTTGCTGTGCTGACCTTGTCAGGTTGGCAGGTTTTTAATAACTTGATTAAAGTGCGGGAACGTACGACTGCGAAAGCTGAACAAATCGCGGCGATTCAAGAAGCTTATGAACAACTTTCACGCGATTTTGTGCAAGCAGTTCCGCGACCTGCAGCAATTGGGGCGTCTGTAGAGCCAGCATTTTTCTTGCAAAATAATATATTTCATCTCACTCGAACGGGTGTAATTGATCCATTGCAGCAAGGTGTTTCTCCGATGCAGCGTGTGTATTACACGGTTGAGCAGGAGCAATTAGTACGCTATGCGATTGCTCAAGTTGATCAGGATGGTAATTCCGTGCCGACCAAGACGGTTTTATTGAATGGTGTGACGGATTGGCTGGTGAGCGCATTGTCGAATAATAGCAGCAGTATTATTTGGCCGATCGATACAACGAGCACAACGAGTTCGACTGCTTCAGCGACCCAAACTGCCCCCGGTGATATCACCTTGCCAACGGCGGTACAGATTACGCTGACTACGAAAGGTCAACCACTGCGATGGTTATTTCCTTTAGTGTCTAATTTACCAACTACGACGACAGGCTCAACAACGGGCACAGGGACAACTACAGTCTCAGGCGGTGCAAGTACGGTTGCAACAGGAAGTACAGCGGTTACGCCGACAACTAGTGTAACCAATAGTGGAGGGCAGTGACGTGCAGAATCTAGTTTCACCTCGTCCTGTATATCCACCTCGAAATCAACGTGGTGTTGCACTGCTGACGATTTTGCTGATGGTGGTGACTGCAACGATATTGGCCGTTGGATTGTTGACACGCCAAGATCGAATGATGCGTGAAACCAGCGTGTTATTGCGTCAAGATCAATCTTTGCAATATGCATTGGCGGGTGAGAATTTATTTGGTGCACTGCTGATTGCTTCGGCACAAGATAATGCCAATGTGGATAGTGCTAAGAGTATTTGGGCGCAACCGATTCCGCCATATCCAGTTGAGGATGGAGCGATTACTGGGAAATTAATTGATCAGTCGGGTAAATTTAATCTCAATGATCTATATCATAATGGGCAGGTTGATCCTGTTGCGTTGGCATATTTC
>JASLFQ010000220.1 GCA_030150595.1 Aquirhabdus sp. | reverse complement strand
ACGCAATCGCTTCCAACCAATTGCCACCCTCAATATGCCGCAAGGTCAATTTCAAATGTTTTTCTTTAAGAATCCGCTGCTCTAAAATCTCAAACTCACCCTCAAACACAGGCGGTGGAAATGCCTGTCCCCACGGATCGCCTTCAAGCAATTGATTAGCGAGTTGTAGCGAGAAATCATCCGCACCTAGCTCACCATCCGTCCAAAGTACTGGCTCAAATAAGTGTGCATCATGTTCAGCAATCACTGCTGAAAACGCATCCGCAAAAGCCTGAAAATTCGTAGCAGGCAACGTCAAACCAGCCGCCATCGCATGACCACCAAAGTGACTAATCAACTCTGGATGTGCCTCCGCCACGCGCTCAATTACATCACGGATATGCACGCCAGTAATAGAACGCGCAGAACCTTTTAAGGTTTCTTTAGTATCGTCACTGGGTGCAAACACAATGCTTGGGCGATTAAACTGTTCTTTCAGACGACCCGCCACAATCCCAATCACGCCTTGATGCCAACTCGACTCATACAACACAATCGCTGGCGGCACGGTCTCTTCAAATAATTGTCGGTCTTCCAGCAGTGCCAGAGCTTCCGACTTCATGCCCGCTTCAACTGTACGTCGCGTTTGATTCAACTGTTCAAGTTGCTCGGCAAGTTCGCGGGCAGTCGCTACCTCTTCAGCAAGTAAGCATTCAATGCCTATCCGCATACTGTCCATACGCCCTGCGGCATTAATACGCGGGCCAAGGACAAAACCTAGATCTTGCGAAGTCAGACCTTTGCGTTCACGTTTAGCGATTTCAAGCAGTGCTAATAAGCCTAAACGACATTGCCCACTCTTAATCCGAGCAAGACCCTGTGACACCAAAATTCGATTATTGGCATCCAAAGGCGCAACGTCTGCAACCGTTCCGAGTGCAACTAAATCGAGCCAATCAGTGAGTTTTGCAGTCGCTTTACCTTGTGATTTACGCAAAGTAGCAAGTGCTGCCAGCACATAGAAAGCCACACCGACACCAGCCAATGCTTTACTGGCAAAGGTACAACCTTGTTGATTTGGATTCACAACAGCTTGTGCAGGCGGCGCACCTTTGGTCGTTAAATGGTGATCAGTAATAATCACGGCAACATTTGCGGCTTGTGCTGCTGCTACACCGTCATGACTGGAAATGCCATTATCGACAGTGATAATCAAATTTGGCGTGTATTCAGCGAGTGCTAACGCAACGATTTCTGGCGTTAAGCCATAACCATATTTAAAACGGTCAGGCACGAGAAAATCGACGATGGCACCCATCTTCCCAAGCGCCAGCATCATCAGTGCTGTGCTGGTCGCCCCATCTGCATCAAAGTCGCCAATAATCAGAATGCGCTGTGCGGTATCAATCGCATGATTGATCTGCTGAATTGCAGAATCAAGACCAAGCAAACCTTGCGCTGGCAAAAGACGCGCGAGCTTTAATTCAAGCTCTTCAATATGTTGTACGCCACGTGCGGCATAAAGACGCGCCAAAACATGCGGCAACGCAGTAAAGCTCGCAGGAATGGGCGGTAAAGGGCGATTTTTTAAAAGAAGTAATTGAGTAGTCATGCGTTGAATTATGACAATTTTCAACGCATGACGCACCAAAGGTTTTGGCTATTTTACAACATCAACTTAAATCACAATTACTCAGCGTGATGGTGTCTATGATGATGTGCCGTCTTCACTGGATGGTGTGTTTCGTGATGTGCGGCATGATGTTTAATCGGCGCTCTAGCAACATGATGAGCATGCGCTCGTTTAACTGAAACCTCATGCTTCACAGGTTGATGATGCAACGCTTCTTCAGCATCGCGCGCTTGCTGACTATCAAATTTAGAGGGTGCTAGCTTCGGCGCGACTACACGCTCATGATGTTCTTTCGCTTTATGCGAATGCACGTGCTTTTTGATCGGTTGATCGACGTGATGATGTTTTGGTTGCTCAATCTGATGATGCTTTGAATGTTCTGCATTGCGGTGATGCTTACTTGGTTTTTTTTCTTGTGCTTTTACTGCATGTTTTTCTGAATGATGGTGTTTTTGATGATGCGAGGATTCTTTTTCATGTGATTGTTCAGCTTTTGCTGCTGGATGTTGCTGCAAATAACGCTCACGGACGCTCATTGCATCACTATGTGACATCGCTGACAACAGAACCAAACCTAATAATGCCTGCTTTATCCATCCCAACTGCTTGAACTGTTTCACATTCACCTCCTTTATCATCATTTGTTTGCGCCTGCCCCAAGCGAGCAGACGCAATTATGACAAAGTATCGTGACAACATGAACCCGTTCACGTAAAACTTATTCACAATATCGCCTCAATTCGAAGCGATATATTCATTTTTATCGCTACACAAGCTCTGGAAAGAGCCATAAATTAACGATAATGGTGATGATCGTGGCGATCTTGGTGATGATGCGGATGGAAATGATGTGGGTGATAACGATCATGGTGATGATGACGATTGTATGGATCTGCTGAAGCTGTTGTTGAAAACAGTGCCAATACTGCTGTGATGGCAACAGTTCCTGTTAAAATTTTAAATTTGCTGCTCATGTCTATTCTCCAAGCATTAGAACTAAGGTATGAAGCCCCTGATACAACAGGTTGATTTACATTACTCTTAATTTCATGACAACAACAACCGTTCAGCATGGCAAATAGCGTAAATTAACAATAATTCTAAGAAGCAAAATAAACGACTTAATCAAATGTTTTAATTGAAATTATTTCATTGGTTATTTTTAAATATTATATAGATAGCCTAAAAAGTTACAGCACAGATACATAATCTACACATTGTGCAGACCAAGGCAGAGTACTCAAACTAAGGCATCAATCGTTCAATAAGCCATTGTTTTTCATCAGATGGATTCTGATCTAACAAACGATACTGTAATCGATCATGCAAACGGCTTTGCCGACCCTGCCAAAATTCAAACGAATCAGGTTTCAGACGATAACCACCCCAAAACTCTGGTTTAGGCACCATTGAACCTTCTGGATACTGTGTTTTTAACTCTTGAAAGCGTTGTTCCAGCACATGGCGATCAGCGATCACACCGCTTTGCGGCACGCTGGCACATGCCGCAAGTTGACTGCCGTGCGGACGTTTATGGAAATAATTGGTAGATTCCTCTTCGGATAACCTCTCAACACGTCCAGAGATACGAACTTGCTGCTCTAATTCCGCCCAGAAGAATAATAGTTCCGCATAAGGATTTTCGGCTAAATCCTCACCTTTATGACTGTCGTAATTACTATAAAAAACCGCGCCCTGTTCATCAAACTGGCGCAGTAATACCGTGCGCGCACTCGGACGACCTGAACGACTTGCGGTCGCCAAAGTCATCGCATACGGTTCTTTGAGTTGGCAATCTAGGGCATGTTGCAGCCAGACGTTGAATTGGCGGAATGGATTCGCATCGACATCCGCACGCCTTAGCTCACTGCGAGCGTATGACTGGCGCAATGACGTTAAATCGCTCGTATAAGTGAGTTTCGTCAAATCAGTCATCGCGTCATTCTCTCTAGATATTTCTTTTTCAGCAGTTTAAGCGCTCAAGCGCTGACGGACTAAATCCGCCAGATCATTCGCCAATTTAGTCACTTGGACTTCGTTTTCACCTTCGACCATGACACGAATCATCGGCTCAGTTCCTGACTTACGAATCAACAAACGACCGCGCCCCGCCAGCGATTCTTCAGCTTTAGCGAACGCTTCGTTCAATACACTATCCGCAAAAGGATCGCGCATTTCAGCCAATCGGACATTGACCAGAACTTGTGGGAATACTTTCAGCGGTTTGGTCAATTCGGCTAGCGTTTTGCCTTGTTCAATCACGGCAGCAAGCACTTGTAGACCTGCAATGAGAGCATCGCCCGTTGTACTTTTGTCTAAGCAAAGAATATGACCCGAGGCCTCGCCGCCGAGTAACCAACCCGCTTCATCTAGTGCCGCCATAACATAACGATCGCCGACATTCGCACGTTTAAACGCAATGCCTTTATCACGTAACACCAGCTCTAAACCCATATTACTCATCAATGTGCCAACCACACCGACTGTGGCTTGGCTTGGACGCGTTGCCAGCACATAAAGAATGCTATCGCCATCCACCAACTCACCACGATGATCAACCATGACAATACGGTCACCATCGCCATCAAGCGCGATACCCACATCCGCGCCATGATCAGTCACTGCTTTTTGTAGCGCTTCTGGATGGGTTGAACCACAGCCGTCATTAATGTTCAAACCGTTTGGTGTGTTGGAAATAGGAATGACCGTTGCACCCAACTCGCGTAGTACGGCGGGCGCAACCACATAGCCTGCACCATTGGCACAATCCACCACAACTTTCATACCCCGTAGACTTAAATTATACGGAAATGTCGATTTGCAGAATTCAATATAACGACCATTGGCATCTGTGACGCGAGTGGTTTTACCCAATTGATCAGGCGCATCAATCGTAATAGGTTTTTCTAATTGCCGGCTGATTTCATTCTGAACAGCATCTTCCAGTTTCTTACCTTCACCAGAAAAAAACTTTATCCCATTATCAAAATAAGGATTATGCGATGCGGAAATCACGATTCCTGCATCCGCATGAAATGCGCGAGTCAAATGCGCAATCGCAGGTGTCGGCAAGGGCCCAAGCAAACGCACATTCACGCCCGCCGCATTCAGACCCGCTTGCAAAGCCGCTTCAAGCACGTAACCTGACAAACGAGTATCTTTACCCACCATCACTTCTGCGCGACCTTGCGCAGCGAGCACTTTTCCAGCGGCGTAGCCTAATTTCAGCGCAAACTCTGGGGTGATTGGCTCTTCACCAAATTTGCCACGGATACCATCAGTACCAAAGTGACTCATGTCAAATCATCCTATTCTTTAATTGATTTATATCCCGATTGTGTCAAATTATGTATTGCTCGCGCAAACTAAAGCACACCTAAAATCGCTTAATTGCACTATCGTGACATTTTTTAAACAATTCCATGTAAATAGCTGCTGATTAATTGCATCTCACCGATCATGATAGTGACTTTATCGATGCACTGATGGACATATTATGCGAATTGCGACTCGTTTAATGGACTTACCTGACTGTATTCAGACAGGCAAACTCACACTATCCGAGCAACAACAAGCACAAGCGACACAGCTTAAAAATCAAATCCTCGCCAACGGCGGCTATGTCGAACAACAAGCGATCTGCATCTCACAAGTGCATGAGCAAATGACACAGCTTTCTTATGTCGTCACTGATTATGCAACAATACGCTCATTGCGCGCAGAAGGGTTGAAAGTTGCATCGAT
Organism: Aquirhabdus sp.; assembly: GCA_030150595.1. Lineage (GTDB taxonomy): Bacteria > Pseudomonadota > Gammaproteobacteria > Pseudomonadales > Moraxellaceae > Aquirhabdus. The sequence goes on along the minus strand of JASLFQ010000220.1, from coordinate 8,479 downwards.
TGGCAGCGGAACATTGTTATGCTGCCCTGAACGCCAGCAAATTTTTCTACAACGTCGCTCTAAAACAACTGAACTTTACCCCGACAAACTCGCTTGCTTTGGCGGACATTACTCTCCTGATCACATCAGTCATGGCTTTGGTGTATTGCTAGATACGTTAGTTGATGAACTACAAGAAGAAGCTGGGATTGATTTACTCAGTCTCGGCATAGACCTTGCTCATGATTTACCGCCGACTTTCTTTATATTAGAAACAGATACTGGCGGTATCCAATATACGCCGCTTGCAATTGCGTTGACACCAGAACAAGCGGATCAAGTAAAAGGGAGTGACGAAGGTGCAGTTGAGACTTTTCATCTGGTTAATGATTTAGAAACCTTGCTGAATCAAGAGAATTGGTCACAAATGGGCTATTCGTGTTTTTAGATATGGAGGGAACTGGGGTTTCCAATACAAAAGAATTGGGAAGGAAAATCATTAAACTGCACGCAATAAAAAACGCGAGCATCACGCCCGCGTTTCTTTCACTCAAATCAATGCAATCAACCTACGCGATAATTCGGCGCTTCTTTGGTAATCGTCACATCATGTACGTGTGACTCTTGCATACCCGCAGAAGTGATCTTGACGAACTTCGGTTCGCTACGCATGGTTGCAATGTCTTTTGACCCTGTATAGCCCATCGATGAGCGCAAGCCGCCAACTAACTGATGCACGATACCGCTCATTGGACCTTTGTAAGGTACACGACCTTCGATGCCTTCAGGAACCAATTTTTCGACACCATCTTTAGCATCTTGGAAATAACGATCGCTTGAACCAGTCAAACCAGCCATCGCGCCGAGTGAACCCATACCGCGATACGCTTTGAAGTAACGACCTTGAAAAAGTTCGACTTCACCTGGCGCTTCTTCTGTACCCGCCAGCAGAGAACCAACCATGATACAGCTTGCACCCGCCGCAATCGCTTTCGCCACGTCGCCAGAATAACGAATACCACCATCAGCAATCAGTGGAATTTGTTCATTGAGTGCACGGGCAACATTATCCACCGCAGAAATTTGTGGAACACCAATACCTGCAACGATACGCGTGGTACAGATCGAGCCAGGACCGATCCCGACTTTCACCGCATCAGCGCCTGCATCAAGGAGTGCTAATGCAGCATCACCCGTTGCGATATTCCCACCAATAACTTGAATATGCGGGAACTCACGTTTAATCCAACGGACGCGCTCAATTACACCATTAGAATGTCCATGTGCAGTATCGACAACCAACACATCCGCACCCGCTTCAATCAGCGCAATCACACGATCTGGCGTATCTGCACCAGTACCAACCGCAGCACCTACACGTAGGCGACCGAATAAATCTTTCGAGGCGCTTGGATATAGTTCTGCTTTACGGAAGTCGTTAACGGTAATCAAACCTTTTAACGCGTAATCATCACCAATCACCAACACTTTTTCGATGCGATGTTGATGCAACAAACCTTTGATATGGTCGTTCGATTCGCCTTCACGGACAGTAACCAATTGATTTTGTGGCGTCATGATGTTGCTGACGGGTTGATCGAGATTGGTCTCAAAACGCATATCGCGGCTGGTTACAATCCCAACCACTTTATCGCCAACAACCACCGGAACACCACTAATACGATGTGCCTGGGTTAGCGCAATCAGTTCACCCACACTTAAATCAGGGCTGACGGTAATTGGATCTTTCACCATACCCGCTTCAAACTTTTTGACGCGTCGGACTTCAGCCGCTTGAGCAGCAATATCCATATTTTTATGCAGAATGCCGATACCGCCTTCTTGGGCAATCGCAATCGCCATGCGCGATTCGGTCACGGTATCCATCGCGGCAGAAACGAGCGGAATATTCAGCTCAATACCACGTGTGAGGCGCGTCTTCAGTGAGACATCTTTAGGAAGTACATTAGAGAAAGCAGGAAGTAACAACACATCGTCGAAGGTTAGTGCTTCTTGTACGATATTCAGCATGGTGTCCTCTTGGTGCTTTTAAACACGGCTATTTCAATGCGGCATTATACACAAGGCAGCGCGAGAGTGCGAGGATGTGACTTGATCGTCGTGTACGGTTTTCTTAGTTTTACCAAAGAAGCATGAACCTGTAATGACACAAGCGAACAATGAAGATTCGAGATGACCCACATAGCGAAAAAATCCAACACGAACGGCGTGATAGTTAAATGAACTCAAACATTCTACTAACCAAGATATTGATCAATCTTTTTAAGAATATATTCACGATTGCGTTTAAGTAAGATGTGTTTTGGAATCCTTCGAAAGAAATATAAAAGGTAGCCGTTCATTCTATTTCCATCGGCATATCTTATTTTTCTTTCTAAAAATCGATCACCCGATATTTTCGCTCGTAATGCTGGCAAATACTGCTTATTCCAAACCCATAGATCACCGCCGACTAAAGGTATTTTATAGTAAGCATCATCAGGCCACGAAATTTGGCTAACTATTTTCCCACACCAAGCGCACGCTCCGCGTCCCTTAAACACTCCAGTAATAGGGCGTTGAACAAACCGATATCCCCCACTAACCTCATCCATTTTTTTCCAAAAAGTCGGAGCGGGAAAAAATATCAAGACACAACCACAACCGGTGCATTTTGCGTCTATCTGACTAGGCAATATATAAAATTCATATGGAGCGTCTAATGGTTCTCGGAATCTGTACTGCCCGCGATGAAGATCTTGCATAAAACCTCTTAGGATATTTTTGAAGCGATTTCACTCCTCGCTTAGATTATTTTGTTTTTTTAGGGGCTCTGCTTTGCGATACCAGAGGAACAGTTGCATTCGCAATTGCATTCACTTCAACACCACTTTTTCTACACATAAGGGCAAGTTCATATGCCACCGCTCGAACAGGAGTTCGGACATCATCTTTCTTCATAATGTTGTCTTTCACACAATCCATTGACGCAGCAAAAGCCTTCTCACGATTATCGCTGTCAATTTGCTTTTGCGTCCTCAAATCTGGCTTACTCACGACTGTATCAACTTGTGCCAAGGCTGGTGCTTCGCTTTTCGCTTTAGCCTTCTCATCATTGATTTTTTTATTTTCAGCTATTTTAGCGAGTCGTGTACGCCGTTCCATCTGTTCTGACTGCACGGGTTTGACTGTTTTCTTTTGTGTTTTCTTATCCAGATTTGCAACAGTCAAGCACTCCTCCCTCTTTGCACCTGCAGTGCAATCAATGGGCTGAAGAGTACGATCAATAGGGAGAGGAGTATGATCCGACCCAACAGTACTACAGCCACTGAGAAGAACTAACACAAAAACGAGAAACACATTGTTATTCATATGAGCCTTCACTTAGAAATACTTCCATATAGTTCTATACATGCCAATCACCAACAAAGTTTTAATCAAAGACCTTCCGTTGGTCTCAACAAAAAAACTTCAGTTCTTGAGAAAAGTAGGATAATGCGTACTGCACAACCTATGCACTTATTAATACCTCAACCTACTCACCAATTGCTTGTTCCATCCGTGCTTGCTGGATCGCTTGGGCTTGGCGTTGGAATCGCTCGTTATCCTCGCTAAAACTCAATTTCTTCGATGAAGTTTTTTCCTCTGAATTCGGCAATGTCGTATGAAATGTTGTTCCTTTTGCCGTATCGACGACACGAGCATGTGCGTTATGCAGACCATCTTGGCGATCAGAAAAGTTGGCTTCACCTTTTTGACCTTGAGACTGATACACCGTGATTTTGCTATTAATTGATGCTGGTGCATCCAGCTTTAACACGTGTTTTGCAGATGTAATCAACTGTTCACGTTGTGCTGGCAGAAAGTACGTTAGCAATGCTAATGCACCGATGATCATTAAAGCTCTTTTAATCCAAATCATTTATTTTTCTTCAACTCATGGCTATTCAGTTGGACAATTCGTTCTATGATCTTTTACCACATTGGAATATTTATAGAGTTTAAAACCGTATGGCATTGCAAACTCTCCTTCAGTAACGTCAGCTTTCCAATATAGTCTATTGCCGCGCACTTGAATTGTTGCAGTCCCTTTACGATCCCCACCACCCAATAGCACCACATGTAAGACATCTTTACCAGATTTTTCATTTGGTTTTGGAGCCTCCTCCACAAGCGTGCCATCATCAACTCTATTACCTTCAAGAATCGAGGAATGAAACTCACCACAAATCCAATTACCAGATGCCCAAAGCTCTATTTGAAAGTAATCTGGTGCTTCATCAAAATTTGGATAGTTTACGCATTTGTTCTCGTTCTCAGTTGGATTCGGACATTCCCAAGCAGCACGCCACTCACCCTCAAACGGCGATGCGATTGCAAAATTAGATTGCCCTACTCCAATGGAAAATAATACGAATAACAAATAAGCGCGCATTTATAGCAGCACCCTTCTCAAATCCCCCAGCAAAACCGCAAGCGCCCGCGCAAACCGCGCCGCATCCACACCGTTTATCACTCGATGGTCATAAGACAATGACAACGGCAACATCAGACGTGGCTGGAATGCCGCACCATCCCAAATAGGTTGCATCGCCGCTGGAGACAAACCAAGAATTGCAACTTGTGGCCAATTCACGAGTGGAGTGAAACCTGTACCGCCCATTGCACCAAGACTGGAAATGGTAAAAGTCGCACCCGCTAAATCATTCGGTCCCAATTTTTTATCACGCGCCTTCTGACCCAACTCGCCTAGCTGCTGGGCAATTTCACGGATGCTTAAACGATCTGGATTACGCAACACAGGCACGATTAGACCATCATCAGTTGCCACCGCAATGCCGAGATGAATCTCCTCACGCACTCGGATCGACTTGCCATCATCATTCAGATGACTATTAAAGCGCGGTTCTTTCAACAACAAATGCGCTGTCGCTTTGGCAATGAAGGCAAGAATCGTCAGACCAATGCCTTGTTTTTTATATTCATCTTTAAGTTCGATGCGTAATTTTTCCAGATCAGTAATATCCGCGTGGTCAAATTGCGTGACTTGCGGCATATACAAATTCAGCGACAATTGCGGAATCGCAGCCTGCTGCAAACGGGTCAAAGGCTCATCGTGCGAGCTACCCCATTTACTAAAATCAGGTAATGGCGGCAATCCAGATAACGCAGGCGCTGAGGAAGTCGAACTAGCAACAGGTGCAGCCGTCAGACGTTGTTTCACATAAGCGTAGACATCTTCTTTCATCACGCGACCATTGATGCCGCTAGCTTTGACATTGTTTAAATCCACACCCAATTGCCGTGCGGTTTGACGAACCGCAGGGCCAGCATATACATCCGAATTATTGGCGGTACTTTCAGCAACGGGTGTATTTGGCGCAACAGTTGTAACCGCTTTTTGAGGAATTGATTGCGTTGCAAATTGAACAGTCGCTTGCGTTTGCGGTGGTGCAGATACGGATGCAGCCAACTGAATCGGCTTGCTCGATTTTGCGCCAGCAACACCACCCAGCACCAATATTGGCATGCCCTGCTTGACGCTTTGTCCTTGGCTCACGGCGATACTTTCAACCGTGCCCGCAAACGGACTTGGCACTTCCACACTGGCTTTAGCCGACTCAACCACGACAAGGCTTTGCCCGACCGTGACCACATCGCCCACTTTCACCAAGATTTCCGACACATCCGCTTGATCCACACCTAAATCAGGCACGTCAACGGTTTGTGATGTCGGCGCTGCTTCGCTCGTTGCGGGTTCAGCTTGCGATGCAGGCTTTGGTGCAGTTTCAACATTTTCTTCAACAGCGGGTGCGGCGACTGGTGCAGCTTCTTCTGCCGCACCCGATACCGTAAATAGTGCTACACCTTCCTGTACCATTTGCCCTTGAGTGACCAAAATCTTCTCTATCACACCATCCACAGGGCTTGGCACCTCAACACTGGCTTTAGCCGATTCAACCACAAGGAGACTTTGGTTCTTGGTGACTTTGTCGCCGACTTTCACCAAAATTTCAGACACTTCCGCTTTTTCTACGCCCAAATCAGGAGTTTTAATTTCCATGATTAAACTCCCTGTTTCGGTGTAGAAAGTGGTGTGGTCGGTTGCAAAGAGAACTCTGGAGTATTCGCCTCAGCATTAGGTTTAACCGCGGCATTATCTTCAATATCAGCCTCGATCCCTTCCAGTGGTGCCGCTTGGACAGGAACCGTCGGCGCAGGCGCATCCAAGCAATTTTCTGCATGCGGTTGCGGCAACCAAGATGGCGGCAAGTTAGTTTCTATTTCAAAACTTGAAATCGCATCCTTCACCATGCGCACATCGATCTCATCTTCATCAGCCAGCAATTTCAGCACCGCAACCACGATATTCGCCGCATCAACACCAAAAAAAGCACGCAAATTCTCACGCGTATCCGAACGACCAAAACCATCCGTTCCCAACGTCACATATGGACGATGATCAGGCAAATAGCTACGGATTTGCTCACTGTAAGCGCGGATATGGTCAGTCGCCGCGAGAACTACGCCTTTATGCGGCGCAAGCTGCTGGGCAACCCACGACACTTGTACAGGATCATGTGGATGCAAACGATTATGGTAATCCACCGCCATACCATCGCGCGCCAATTCATTGAAACTGGTCGCGCTCCAGACATTGGCATGAATACCGTATTCATCTTTAAGCAGCTTCGCTGCCTTGATCACTTCACGCAAAATCACACCAGAGCCAATCAACTGCACCGTCGCATCAGCTTCTTGTTGGAAGAGATAGAGACCTTTACGAATACCCTCTTCGACACCTTCTGGCATCGCAGGATGAGTATAGTTTTCATTCATGATGGTGAGGTAATACTGAATGCGCTCGCCTTCTTGATACATGCGGCGCAAGCCATCTTGCACGATGACCGCAAGCTCATAGCCAAAACAGGGATCGTAGCTGACGCAATTCGGCACGGTTGCCGCAAGCACATGTGAATGTCCATCTTGATGTTGTAGACCTTCGCCATTCAACGTTGTTCGTCCTGCCGTCGCGCCAAGTAAGAAACCTTGCGCCTGACAGTCACCCGCCGCCCAAATCAGATCGCCGACACGCTGAAAACCAAACATTGAATAGAACATATACATCGGAATCATTGGCAAGGCATTGGTCGAGTAACTCGTGCCGAGTGCAATCCACGCCGACAGCGCACCTGCCTCGTTAATGCCTTCTTCCAGCATGTGTCCAGTTTTATCTTCGCGATAATTCATTAATTGTTCATTATCTTCAGGCGTATATAACTGTCCTACTGCCGAGTAAATACCCAACTGACGGAACATGCCTTCCAGACCAAAAGTACGCGCTTCATCAGGCACAATCGGCACAACACGAGAACCAATTTCTTTATTCTTCAACAAAATGGAAATAATCCGCACCATCACCATCGTGGTGGATTGTTCTTTATCGCCTGAACCAGCCAGCACTGATTGGAACTCGTCCAATTTCGGCGTCGTTAATGGAATATGTCCGCTACGACGCGCAGGTAACGTGCCGCCCAATGCTTCACGACGCGCCTTCAAATAACGAATTTCTGTTGAATCGGGTGCTGGACGATAGAACGGCAGTTTTTCCAGTTCTTCATCGCTAAATGGCAAATCAAAACGATCACGGAAGTATTGCAATGACGGCATACCCATTTTCTTGATCTGATGACTTTTATTGGCACTTTGTACCGCATCCGACAAGCCATAACCTTTGACGGTTTTGGCGAGGATCACCACAGGTTGACCTTTGGTTTTCATCGCTGAATCGTAGGCAGCATAGACTTTGACAGGATCGTGACCACCGCGATTGAGATCATCAATTTCTTGGTCGGACATATTCGCGACCATTTCGGCAAGTTCTGGATATTTCCCAAAGAAATGCTCACGCGCATACGCGCCGCCATGCGCCTCAAACGCTTGGTATTCACCATCCACCGCCTCTTCCATGCGTTGCTTCAATGCACCCGTCACATCACGCGCCAGCAATGCATCCCAACGTCGTCCCCAAATGACTTTAATCACGCGCCAACCTGCACCACGGAAACTCGATTCCAATTCTTGAATAATCTTGCCATTCCCGCGCACAGGGCCATCCAGACGCTGCAAATTACAGTTAATCACCCAGATTAAATTGTCTAGTTTTTCACGCCCCGCCAGCCCGATTGCACCCAAGCTTTCTGGCTCATCCATCTCACCATCACCGAGGAACGCCCAAACTTTGCGGTTCTGCTCTTCAAGTAGACCACGATTGGTCAAATACTTTTGCACATGGGCTTGATAGATCGACATGATCGGGCCTAGCCCCATGGATACGGTTGGAAATTGCCAATAATCATGCATCAAATACGGATGTGGATAGCTCGATAACCCTTTACCACCGACTTCACGACGGAAATTTTGCACTTGCTCATCGCTTAAACGTCCTTCCAAGTATGAACGCGCATAAATCCCTGGCGCAGAGTGACCTTGGTAATAG
>JASLFQ010000217.1 GCA_030150595.1 Aquirhabdus sp. | reverse complement strand
CAAATCACATGGAAATGCATGAGCCAAGATATACAAGACTACTATCTGCCGCCACTATGTCGACAAAAACAATAATATAAATCTTCACGTCAGACTCTATTGGTAGCCATACAAATAGAGTCTGTATTAGAGTCATAATGCTCTAAAGATATTAAAAAAGGTGTTTTATATAAAACACCTTTTTATAATAATTACTCACTAACCAACGCCAATAAAGCTAATTTCTCGCGTAAATCAGCAGGGATTGCGACAGGTTTACGCGTTTCGCGATCCACAAACACATGCACAAATTGCCCTTGAGCCGTTGTGGCGTCTGCACCTTCCTTAAAGACCCCAATTTCATAATAAACGGATGAGTGTCCAAGATGGGCAACACGTAGTCCGCCATCCAAACGATCAGGAAATGCAATCGGTGAAAAATAACTACAACCAGAATCCACAACTAAACCAATTACGTTGCCATGATGAATGTCCAATCCGCCAATTTCAATTAAATAACGATTCACAATCGTATCGAAATAACTGTAATACATCACATTATTGACATGACCATAGATGTCGTTATCTGCCCAACGAGTTGTAATATCTGTGTACCAAACATAATCGGCGCGTATATGCGGAGCTGGACGTGTCATGAGTAAGCAGCCTGATAGATTGCGAGTGCATCCGCCTCGAGGAGCGGGCGTGGGTTATTCATGAGCAATCGTGTTTGTTTCATGGCATCGATTGCAAGTTGTGGTAAATGATCTTTTTGAATCGAATGAGCTTTACCGTGATGATCTTTGAATCTAATTTCATTGAGTTTTTTTGGTAAACCGCTGTCGATGATATGCTTTTCTAAGCGTGCAATGAGCTTGTTTGCGAGTTCTTCTGAACTGCCAGAGGCTTGCGGTTCAAGTGTTTTATACAGCTCGGCATATAAATTTGTTGCATGTAACAAATTAAAGCGCATGACTTCAATCAAAACCAACGAATTCGATAAACCATGTGGAATATGGAAGTGACCGCCCAGTGGATAAGCCAAAGCATGCACCGCCGCAACAGGTGAGTTAGCAAAGGCTTGACCTGCCATCATTGCACCGAGCAGCATATTTTCGCGAGCAGCTAAATTTTTGCCGTCATGAATCGCAGTTTGTAAGTTGCTATCTAATAAACGCAAGGCTTCACGTGCAAGCATATCGGAATAAGGGTTCTTTTTAATTGCGCTGGTGAATGATTCAATCGCATGCACCATTGCGTCAATGCCAGTTGCCGCGGTGACTGCAGATGGCAAACCCAGCGTGAGCTCAGCATCTAATATTGCAGCATCAGCAAGTAAAATCGGCGAAACAACGCCCATTTTTGTGGTTTCACCTGTGGTGACAATGGCAACTGCCGTGACTTCAGAGCCTGTACCAGCGGTTGTCGGAACTTGAATTAGCGGCAAACGGTTACCTGTAACGTTATTAACACCGTAAATTTCAGTAATATTCTGTGTTTGCGCTGGATTGGCGAGTAGTGCAATCAGTTTTGCGACATCCATCGAACTGCCACCGCCATAACCGACCACGCCATCAATGCCTGATTGTTTTGCGGAATGGGTTGCAGATAAAACAATTGCTTCAGGCGGATCAGCTTGGACATCGGAGTAGATAGTGACTTTTAAGCCTTTTTTCTCGATGCTTTGAATTGCATCAGTATGCAGTTTGAACTCAACAATACCTGGATCGGTCACAAACAGCACATGTGTCATGCCCAAGCCTGCGCATATATCGCCGAGATTGTGGCGACTGCCTGCTGCGCAAACGATTTGACGAACCGTATCGAAGCTAAATCCTTGCATGTGATTTGATCCTCATCGAAGGTCTCATTTTTTGTATCGCGATATTATCAATTTAAATAATGATTTATCTGTTTGAAAATGGTTATTTTCAATATCCAGTTGGCACAAAGAATACTGCATGCGTCAAGCAATGACTATGGCATTTTCGCAACGTAAAAGCGGAATGAATTGCCATTGATACGTATTCTATTTTGTTTTGAAAAAAGCTAAATAAACCAATGGTATTTATTTAATCAATTAGATATTTTATGAGGCAGCAAAATGGAATCTTATATATCAATGCTGCCATATATGACGAGTTAGGCATGACTAAAATGAAAAGACCAGAAGATGTGCTCGTAGCATTCCAAGCGGCTTGGAATGCTCACGACATGATTGTTTTCGGCAATCTATTTGATGAAGATGCGACGTTCGTCAATCGCTTCGGGCACTATGTCCAAGGCGTCGATGCGATCGTGGCGCTCCATGTTCCCATTCACGAAACAATCTATCGCGACTCCACGTTAGAAAATGAGCTGATCAATGTCTCTAACATTGCTGATGGAGTGGTGGTCATCCATTTCTGGAGTCGCCTAGTGGCGGGTAGCGCTCACCCAGCTGGATCTCATGCGGTGGATACGTTGATCCTTGCAGTATTGACAATGCGGAACGAGGTCTGGCGCATTCGAGCGCTCGAGAATGTGACTCTTACAAACCCGCGAACTGGGGAGGCGATGTTGCGCGGTTAGAGCGGTATATTAGGTCTTATTAATCTAATTGAACTAATTTTCATTATCCTTGACATGCTTTTCATTCATTGATAGTTTTTACTAGAAATAATTCAATAAATTTGTTGTGTTTTAATCAAATAGAAAGCTTCTGAAGCAGAAAGATGAATCTAAATAGCTAAGCCTTTCAGAGAGAAACTATGAGTTATCCAGAACTCTGGCAAATGCAACTTTCGATGTATCCAGAGAAAGCGCGTTGGGCATTGGACTACAAGCGAGTACCGCATATTCGGCACTCGCTGCTGCCAGGACCACATGCTGTGCAGCTAATTGCCCGTTTTGGCCAGAAAGCTATGCCCATATTGTGCCATGAAGGCAACGTGCTGAAAAATTCGGCTGCTGTACTTGATTACGTGGAGCAGCTTTGGCCTGACCCGCCGCTTTACCCGAAGGATTCAACAAAGCGCGAACAAGCTCTAGAAATCCAGAAATGGTTTGATGAAAAGATCGGTCCAGCGATACGATGCGCTACTTTCTATGAGTGGCTACCGCATACCGAATACAGCGCAAGGCGTATTGCCACAGGGTTGTCCGAATGGCGGCAGAAAATGTATGTTCGTGCATTCCCAGCTATCCGAGTGATAATGACACTTGATATGCAGATTAATGAAACAGGTGCCGAGGCTGGTTGTGCGTTGACCCAAGAAGCACTGGCTTTTGTTGCGGAGAATTCCAAGCAGACGGGTTATTTAGTCGGTGACCAATTTAGTATTGCAGACCTCACCGCGGCTACCATATTGATGTCAACCTGTTTGCCGCCAGAGTATTCCGTTGATTTTCCAAGGCCCTTACCATCTGGTTGGGAGCACTGGCTGGCGCGCTGGCAGAATCATGCAGGCTGTGAATATGTGCGGCGCATCTACCGTGAACATCGAGGAGTAAGCGCGGAGGTGCGCGAGTAAGTGTCTTGGTCTAAGCGCGAACTGGTGGGTCGATCTTACGCGTTTAGTACAGTATTGCTCGCGTCAAGTAATCACTATGGTATTTTCACAACTTACGGAGGAGTGAAATGCTAATGATACGTTTTCTATTTAGTTTTACAAAAATGGAAATAACCTAATAATATTTATTGTCTTTTTAATCAATTATGTTTTTTATAAGGTAGCACTTGGAGTCTTATATATCATTGCTGCTCCATCAAAATTGTTAGTCTTTTATACGGGAGAAGCAAATGCAACTCATCAAGCAAAGGGACATACCAGTGCTCCGAAACTCTGGTATTGAATCGGAACAGTTGTTGTTTCCCGAATCATCGCCCGAGGCAAAGGCTACGATTACACGAGTGACCGTTCCTGTTGGTATAACCAGTCCTCGACATGTGCACGAAGCATCCGAGCAAATATGGGTCGTACTTTCTGGTAGAGGCACCCTTTTACTAGAAGGCTCAAATGAGGCTGAAGTCCAAGAAGGCGATGTGGCGCGCTTCGCGCCAGGTGACGTACATGGCATTTTTAACAATGGTGAGCAACCATTCGTCTACCTGTCTGTTACTACTCCGCCTCAAAACTTCAGGAGCGCTTATGCTAAGGACTGGAATTCTGGTTTCGTAGCGTCGCCATAATCAACGGCTTGCCAAAAAAATTGCTGTGCTAACGCTCGTTAATTCAGGCGTCAGCACTTCTCCAAGTCCGCTATACAGATTTAGTAGTCGTAGTTTTTGCACGTTCAATTATTTCGCTGGTCTCAACGTAATCATCAACACCCCAATAATATTCAGCGCACAACCAATCCATTGCACCCAAGATAATGATTCACCTAAAAATGCCACCGCAAGCACAACTGTAATAATTGGGCCGCCAGCACTCAACATGGCTGCTTGTGCCGGACCAACACGCGCAATACCTTGCATTAGAAATGTTGCAGGCAAAACTGTTGAGAAAATACCTAACGCCACACCGTAACCAATAATAGTCGGTGCAAGGTGAGTCAAGTGGACAATAGGCGCAGGCTGCACAATCAGATAATGAATCAGCGACGCAATACATGCCACGCTCATCGCAAGTCCTGTAAATCGCCAACTGCCAAAACGACGAATTAATGTTGGTGTCATGACCAAATACAACGCATACGCAAACGCACTGGCAAACACAAATAAACTGCCAGCCAAAACACCCGTTGGATTTGTTTGCGCGCCTTCACCGAGCATCACAGTCAGCGTGCCACCGTAACTCAGGATAATCGCCATGATGACGCGCATATGAATCGGACGTTTATACAAAACCGCCATCATTAACACAGTCAATGTTGGGTAGAGAAACAAGATAATCCGCTCAAGCGATGCAGTAATAAACGTCAGCCCAATAAAATCCAAAATACTTGCCAAGTAATAGCCAACCAAACCCGCGAGGAGCAGTATTCCCCAATCCTTGATAGTCGGTTTTTCTAATGGCTTTGGTGAAAAAAGCGCGATCAATAGGAAAAAAGGTAGAGCACTCGCCATCCGCAACGCCAACAATGTTGGTGCCGTCAATGAGGCATCTAACCCGTAGGCTTTTTTAATAAAAATAGCTTTGATGGCAAACAGAAATGCAGACATCAATACGCAGATTGAGCCAAACAAAACATGGGAACGGTGTTGCGCAGCGACAGAAGATGACATGAACGGCATAAAACCATGATTCAACAAGAAGGGGGAGTTTGAGGCATTTATTGATGCAGCACAATGTCACTTTTCTTATAGATCATAGAACTATTTTTTATAGGATAGAAAGACTTAATACTAGACATGATGGTTGTTTTGCTGAGTATTTAAACAATAAACACAAAATTGCTGCTCAAAAATGACCGAACGTGCCATTCAAAACAGTGCAACATGATGGCAGTCAGCGTATAATCGCGGTTCGCTGCCGCCATATGTTTTCTTGCCTATGTTATATGCGTTGACTCGCCCCGCACTCTTTGCGCTCGATCCTGAAAGCGCTCATCACGTGACGTTAAGTTCAATTGGGTGTGCCGCGCGCCTCGGTGTACTGCCAGTTTTATTTCCCAAGATTTTGCAACCTGTACAATGCATGGGACTCACGTTTGATAATCCAGTCGGTCTTGCCGCAGGTTTAGATAAAAACGGTGAATACATTGATGCGCTTGCAGCTCTTGGTTTTGGTTCAATCGAAATTGGAACCATTACACCACGCGCGCAAGCTGGAAATCCAAAGCCACGCTTATTCCGTTTGCCACAGGTGAATGCGATTATTAACCGTATGGGTTTTAACAATCACGGTGTTGATGCACTGGTTAAAAATGTCGAAAAATCAAAATTCAAAGGCATTTTGGGTATTAACATTGGTAAAAACTTCGACACACCAGTTGAGCAGGCAGCCGACGATTATTTGAAGTGTTTAGATAAAGTCTACGCACACGCATCTTATATTACAGTCAATATTTCCTCGCCTAATACGCAAGGTCTGCGCTCACTCCAAAGTGGCGATGCACTTAGTGCACTGCTTGAAACTCTGAAAAATCGCCAGTCG
>JASLFQ010000274.1 GCA_030150595.1 Aquirhabdus sp. | reverse complement strand
TTTTGGGTTTTGTTTGGATGAAGATCTGAGTCGTGTATCGAGGACTGGGTGTCAGCACAAGTTCATGTCGCATCATCATGTTGTTTGAAACGATGATGATGCGACTCTGTACAAGTGTTTTAATCGTAAAAGTTTTTAGATTGTAAATCTTAAACCCGCTTATAAATCACATCCCAAACACCATGACCTGCAACTTCACCACGACGTTCAAATTTAGTTTTTGGACGCCAGTCAGGACGTGGTGCGAATTGCGCTTTGCCGTAGACATTATCTAACTCAGTCACTTGCTCAAGCACATCAATCATCCATTCCGCATAAGGTTGCCAATCGGTTGCCGCATGGAACCAACCGCCTTGTGTGAGTTTTTGCACAATGAGCGCCATGCGCTCAGGCGCCACAAAACGACGTTTAAAATGACGTTTTTTCTGCCAAGGATCTGGAAAATATAACTGCACGCGATCAACGCTACCATCAGGAATTCCAGCGAGCACTTCCAGTGCATCCGCATCCATGATACGTAAATTGGTGATACCCGCTTGACCCGCGTCATACGCACATTGTGCAATCCCTGGAATATGAACTTCGATACCTAAGAAATTTCGCTCTGGTGCATCCTTTGCCATTTGTACCAATGAGCCGCCCATACCAAAGCCAATTTCAATCGTCAGCGGCAGATTTGGGTTATCAAAAATCGTGCGTGCATCCTGAAGTGGTGCTTTCACAATCAGATGTGAGTAATCCGCCAAACCTTGCTGTTGTGCATTGCTCAACGGCGATGTACGACGCATAAAGGTCAGAATCGGGCGTAGGCTTTTATTTTCAGCGACGTTGTCAGTTGTTTGTACGGTTTCAGGAGCGTCAGTCATGGAAATGCAGTCATCATAGGTCGAGTTTCAATTGGGGCGTATTGTAAGGGATTTTATTCTTGATTGCCCATTTCTCCGATCACGCCTACAATTCGCACATTATTTTGAAGACCCTTCACCTAAATGCACATCGGCCCGTATGAACTCCGCAACAATCTGATCGTAGCGCCTATGGCGGGCGTGACCGATAGACCGTTCCGGCAACTTTGTAAGCATTTTGGTGCAGGCCATGCGGTGAGCGAAATGATCTCCGCTGATAAATCATTACACGCCAGTAAAAAGTCACTACGCCGTGCGGATTTCACTGGCGAGCTTGCGCCGATTTCTGTGCAAATTGCTGGGTCAGATCCGAAAATGCTAGCCGAGGCCGCACGTTACCAAGTGGCAAATGGTGCGCAGATCGTCGATATCAACATGGGTTGCCCCGTCAAAAAGGTCTGCAATAAATTGGCAGGCTCGGCGTTGTTGCAAGACGAAGCGTTAGTCGGTGAAATCTTAGATGCGGTGGTGAATGCGGTTGATGTGCCCGTAACTTTAAAAACACGACTTGGCTTTATCAATGGTGCAGAGAACATTCATCGTATTGCAGAACGTGCGCAAAAGGCGGGGATTGCTGCTTTAGCGATTCACGGACGCACACGCGAAGATATGTATTTAGGGCAAGCGCGTTATGCCTTAATTCGTGAAGTAAAAAAAGATTTAACCATTCCCATCATTGCCAATGGTGATATCGATAGCCCAGAAAAAGCGGCGTATGTTCTGCGTGAGACAGGTGCAGATGCGATTATGATTGGTCGTGCAGCGCAAGGTCGTCCGTGGATTTTTCGTGAGATTGCGCATTATTTGGCGACGGGTGAGTTGTTGCCATTACCTGAAGTCATTGAGATTAAAGACGTATTGCTGGGTCATTTAGATGATTTGTATCAATTTTACGGTGAGTACTCTGGTTGTCGCATCGCGCGTAAGCATATTGCTTGGTATACCAAAGGTTTGCATGCTAGTAATGAATTCCGCCAAGCCATGTATGCCGTCGAATCAACGGCCGAGCAGGCGGAAGTGACACGGCAGTATTTTGATCATTTATTGCAGCGCAGTGAACGATTGGTTTATGAGCGTGATGTGATGAATGATGAGGTTTTGGTTTAAAGCTTTGCTTTTGCTGTGAAGTCTTCTCCCTAAGGGGGAAGATTTAGATGGGGGTGCTTTTATATGTAAAGATCAAAAGCCACCCCCATCCCAACCTTCCCCCTTATGGGGAAGGAGACAAGCATTATTTGTTAATACAATTTCCAAAGGATTCCTCATGTCCACACTCACCCCAGAACAGCAAACCCAACTCGAAGCCGCTGCGTTCCGCCGCTTGATGAATCATTTGCAAACACATACCCAAGTGCAAAATATTGACCTGATGAATATCGGTGGTTTTTGCCGCAACTGTTTGTCGAAGTGGATGCGTGAAGAAGCAGAAAAGCAGGGTATTGCGCTGACTGATTCAGAAGCGCGTCAACATGTGTACGGCATGCCTTATGACGAGTGGAAAAGTAAATACCAAAAGTAATCGTGAGAATTGATAAAGTGCGCATTCATTAATCAGTGTGTATTTCATCTAAAAATGGTGACATTCACAGGTAAAACGCGACTTTTTTTGCTAGAATACACATCTCGAAACATTTCGTCCCTATTTGCCTCATTGAGTGGGCCTGAATTAAGGAATTATCCGTGACCGAATCGACTTCTCAACCAACAAACACCGTTGCGTTAACCCAAGAACATTGGGGGCGCTGGAAGAATCGCGAAGAAATCGCTGAACGTATGATTTCTATGATTGGCAAACTGTATCGCGAGCACGACGTTGTTGCGACAGTGTATGGCCGTTCATTGATCAACACTTCTGTGATTCAGATTCTGAAAGAACATCGCCGCGTCCGTATGATCGCAGGTGATTTGTCTGTTGTGGATACGATGCCAGTTCTTGAGGCACTTGCTGCTTCACCAAACTTATCATCATGTGAAGTGGATTTGGGCAAGATTGCGCGTGAATCTGCGGATACCAATGTTGCGGTTGAAGAGTTGCTGAAACAAGCACTCGCAACATTGCCAGCAAGTGCAGAAAATCCAGAACAAAAAGACGTTGTTCTTTACGGTTTCGGTCGTATCGGTCGTATTGTTGCGCGTTTGATTATTGAACAAGCGGGTCTCGGTCGTGGTTTGCGTTTACGCGCAATCGTTGTTCGTAAATCATCAGAAAATGATTTGCAAAAACGTGCTTCATTGCTTCGTCGTGATTCTGTGCATGGGCCATTCCAAGGCACAATCGCAGTGGATGAAGAAAACGAAGCGATTATCGCGAACGGTAACTACATCAAAGTCATCTATGCGAAAAGCCCATCAGAAGTGGATTACACGATTCACGGGATCAAAGATGCGTTGTTGATCGACAACACTGGTATTTGGCGTGATAAGGACAGCTTGGCTGTTCACTTGGGTTGCAAAGGCATTAAACGTGTCATTTTGACTGCACCAAGCAAAGGCGAAATGAAGAACGTTGTTTACGGCGTAAACCATACTGACATTTTGGATTCTGATCCAATCATCAGCGCGGCAAGTTGCACTACCAACGCTATTACACCAGTGCTGAAAGTGATCCATGACAAATTTGTCGTTGTGAATGGACACGTTGAAACTGTTCACTCATTCACCAATGATCAAAACCTGACTGACAACTATCACAAAGCGGATCGTCGTGGTCGTGCTGCAACATTGAACATGGTTATTACTGAAACTGGCGCGGCAAAAGCGGTTGCAAAAGCATTGCCAGCGTTGAAAGGTAAATTGACTGGTAACTCTGTTCGCGTACCAACACCAAACGTATCACTCGCGATTTTGAATCTGACTTTGGCAAACGAAACAACACGTGAAGAAGTGAACGAATTCATGCGTCAGATTTCTGTGTATTCAAATCTGCAAGGTCAGATTGATTATACAAACTCATCTGAAGTGGTTTCTTCTGACTTTATCGGTTCACGCTCTGCGGGTGTGTTCGATGCGCAAGCGACCATC
>JASLFQ010000207.1 GCA_030150595.1 Aquirhabdus sp. | reverse complement strand
AATTGCGTCAACAGAAATGGCGCTAAGTAATTCACCCCAAACTGCTGCTCATAACCATCTACAGTCTGGTTTAATGATTCACCAAAAATACCTGCATTATTGATCAATACATCGATTGAACCATAGCGCTCTTTGACCAGTTCTGCTGCTGATTTAACTGATGCAAGGCTATTCAAATCTAACTCAACCACATCAACTTGACCTGAACCACCTAACTTCTGTAGTTCATCCTGTGCGGCTTTTGCTTTGGTGAGATTGCGGCATGCCAAAATGACATCTGCCCCACTTTGAACAAGTCTTTTTGCCGTTGCCAAACCGATGCCCGTGTTTGCACCAGTGATTAATACGCGAGTTGTAGACATGCAACATTGCTCCAGACACATGGAAATGCGATAAATTCGGAATGCTTAAATATACATCAACTCATGATAAACTAAATATGACAATACACATTGTCATATAATTTACTTTTCGCGAATAAATATTAAAAAAACCGCCTATCAAACGAAGGCGGGTTTTATTACGTGACGGAATGACTAGAGAATTAAACTTCTTTATACAACTGACTACCTTGTTCGTGGTAAACCGCTGACATTTCTTCCATGCCCTTTTGCACAGCGTCTTGTTCGCTTAGACCTTGTTTCGCTGCATAGTCACGCACGTTCTGGGTAATTTTCATCGAACAGAACTTCGGACCACACATTGAACAGAAATGCGCAGATTTATGTGCATCTTTCGGCAGCGTTTCATCGTGATATTCACGTGCAGTATCAGGATCAAGTGCCAGATTGAACTGATCATCCCAACGGAACTCGAAACGTGCTTTAGACAAAGCATTATCACGCACTTGCGCGCCTGGATGACCTTTCGCCAAGTCCGCAGCATGAGCCGCGATCTTGTAAGTGATGATGCCGTCTTTCACGTCTTTCTTGTTTGGTAGACCAAGATGCTCTTTCGGTGTGACATAACACAGCATTGCTGTACCGTACCAGCCGATCATCGCCGCACCAATCGCGCTAGTGATGTGATCGTAACCGGGTGCAATATCAGTAGTCAGTGGACCAAGCGTATAAAACGGCGCTTCGCCGCAAACTTCGAGCTGCAAATCCATATTTTCTTTAATCATATGCATCGGCACATGACCCGGACCTTCGATCATGACTTGGACATCATGTTTCCACGCGATCTGGGTCAACTCGCCCAGCGCACGGAGTTCACCAAATTGCGCTTCATCATTGGCATCTTGAATACAGCCAGGACGTAAACCATCGCCGAGACTAAATGACACGTCGTAGGCTTTCATGATTTCGCAAATTTCCTCAAAGTGAGTGTACAAAAAGTTTTCCTGATGATGCGCCAGACACCACTGCGCCATGATCGAACCACCACGAGAAACAATCCCTGTAAGACGATTCGCGGTTAAAGGCACATAACGCAGCAACACCCCAGCATGAATGGTGAAGTAATCCACGCCCTGCTCAGCTTGTTCAATCAACGTATCACGGAAGATTTCCCATGTGAGGTCTTCTGCTACGCCATTTACTTTTTCGAGTGCTTGGTAAATGGGTACTGTACCGATTGGCACAGGTGAATTACGAATAATCCATTCACGGGTTTCATGGATATTTTTACCGGTTGATAAATCCATGATAGTGTCCGCGCCCCAACGGGTTGACCACGTCATCTTGGCAACTTCTTCATCAATCGAAGAACCCAACGCACTATTACCAATGTTCGCATTGATCTTGACCAAAAAGTTACGACCAATAATCATCGGCTCTGCTTCTGGATGATTGATGTTGGCTGGAATAATCGCACGGCCTGCCGCAACTTCACTACGGACAAATTCAGGCGTAATTTGACGTGGCAAATGCGCGCCGAAGTTTTGCCCTTCATGTTGACGCAAGTCAGTGCCTTCATATTGGCGCTGCGTTTCGCGGATTGCGATATATTCCATCTCAGGCGTGATAATGCCTTGGCGCGCGTAGTGCATCTGGCTGACGTTCTGACCCGCTTTTGCACGACGTGGATTCTGAATATGAGCAAAACGCAGTTCAGCGGTAGTAATATCACGTGCACGTTGACGACCAAACTCAGAAGATAGACCTTCTAGTTTTTCAGTATCGCCACGCGCTTCAATCCATTTTGAGCGTAAATCTGGCAAGCCTTTGGTCAGATCAATCGCAACAGCAGGATCGCTATACACGCCTGATGTGTCATAGACCAAAACAGGTGGATTCTTCTCGCCGCCTAATCCAGTTGGCGTATCAGTTAAACTAATTTCGCGCATCGGCACTTGAATATCTGGCGTAGAACCTTGGATATACACCTTGCGCGAGGCTGGCAAAATACGTGTGAGGTCTTGCGCCTCAACGTCATGAGCGGAAGGAACGGGTGTAGTAAGGCTATTCATAGCAGCAATCCAGATCACACAAAATAATATATGCGAACTATAGCCTTTAAGCCGCCCAAGGGCTATGGTTGCGGCACATTAAGATACCTTTAAACATGATGAATAATGTACATGACTGACATTGCCAACACACCAACTCTCTCTGACCACAACTTCTCCGACCGCTTGCTAACATGGTTTGAGCAACATGGTCGGCACGACTTACCGTGGCAAGTCACTGATGATCCTTACAAAGTCTGGGTCTCGGAAATCATGTTGCAACAAACGCAAGTCAAAACAGTGCTTCAATATTTTGAGCGTTTTATGCAGCGCTTCCCGACTGTACAAGATTTAGGATGTGCAAGCTGGGATGAGGTTGCACCATTTTGGGCTGGACTGGGTTATTACGCGCGCGCCAGAAACCTGCATAAAGCCGCAGGCGTTGTCGCCAAAAAAGGTGAATTTCCAAAAACACTTGAAGAATGGATGGAATTATCTGGCATCGGCCCATCAACAGCGGGTGCATTGATGTCATTAGGTTTACGCCAATTCGGCGTCATCATGGATGGCAATGTGAAGCGCGTCTTGAGTCGCTATTTCGCGTTAGATGGCGATAGCACTGGCAGTGCATTTATTAAAAATATCTGGCAAATTGCTGAACAATTAACACCGCAAACGCGCGCACACGACTATAACCAAGCCATCATGGATTTAGGCGCGACTATTTGTACTCCGAAAAAAACCTTGTGTTTATATTGCCCAATGCAAAGTAATTGCATGGCTTTCAAACAAAATCGTGTCTTAGAACTTCCACAGAAGCCCGCGCGCAAAGCAACGCCGACACGCCATGCGATCGTATTAATGATCCAGCACAATCAACAACTACTTTGGCAACAACGTCCATCCGAAGGACTTTGGGGCGGATTATGGAGCTTACCCGTCATTGAGGATAATCTTGAGCAAACATTAAAACGTTTAGGCTTGGTGAGTGGTGCTGAAGGTAAAAAAATACGCCACACGTTCACTCATTTTCACTGGGAATTACAAGCCATTCATTTTGAAATTGATACTTCACAGAAAAAAGCGTTAGAAACTCATTTTGCACCAATTCGCTGGATGAGTGATGCTGAAGCATTTGATTCTGGCGTCCCCGAAGCAATGCGTAAATTGCTCACTAAATAACCTAAAATCGCTTTTTATGCAGGAAATTTTACATATCGTTGCATATCAAGCGGAGCTTCACAAAAACACACCACGTTAACACGCTGACGTTTATCATCAGCTATGGCATACTTCGCCGCTATTCATTTATGGCGTGAATTCACGCCATTGTTCAAAACGCTATCCAATATATTTTAATGAGCACATCATGCAGCTGACTTGTTTTAAAGCCTATGACATTCGAGGCAAACTCGGTACAGAACTCAACGAGTCGATTGCATACAGCATTGGTCGCGCATACGGACAACTACTACAGCCGAAAAAGATTGTCGTTGGTGCAGATATTCGCCCTACAAGTCATTCACTTAAAATGGCAGTCGCGCAAGGCTTGATGGATAGTGGCGTAGATGTTTTAGACATTGGCATGACAGGCACTGAAGAAGTGTATTTTGCTGCATTTCATCTGGATGTTGACGGCGGGATTGAAGTCACTGCTAGCCATAATCCAATGGACTATAACGGCATGAAGCTAGTCAAAAAAGGTGCGGAGCCTATTAGCGGCGATACTGGACTACTCGACATCAAAGCTTTGGCAGAGAAAAATGACTTTGCTCCTGTAACCAAAAAAGGAACTCTAACCGAAGTCTCTATCCTTGAAGATTACGTGACGCATTTGCTAACTTATTTAGATATTCCAAATATTAGACCGCTTAAAATCGTGGTCAACTCTGGCAATGGTGCAGCAGGTCATGTGATCGATGCGCTAGAAAGTCGGTTTGCGACCCTAAATATTCCGATTTCATTTATTAAAATCCATCATGAAGCTGATGGCAGCTTTCCGAATGGTATCCCAAATCCAATCTTGTTAGAAAATCGTGCAGCGACAATTGAAGCCGTAAAAACCCATCAAGCCGACTTCGGTGTGGCGTGGGATGGCGACTTTGATCGTTGCTTTTTATTTGATGAGCACGGCGAATTTATTGAAGGTTATTACATCGTTGGCTTGCTGTCACAAGCGTTTTTGCTCAAAAATCCAGGCGAAAAGATTATTCATGATCCGCGTTTAACGTGGAATACCATTGATATTGCGGAAAAAGCAGGTGGGCAAGCCATTCAATGCAAAACAGGGCATGCATTTATTAAAGAACGCATGCGCAAAGAAAACGCTATTTACGGCGGTGAAATGAGCGCGCATCACTATTTCCGTGATTTTGCGTATTGTGATAGCGGCATGATTCCATGGTTGCTCGCAGTCAATCTGGTCAGTAATACAGGCAAGGACCTGTCCACGCTCATCAGCGAACGTATGGCAACCTATCCATGCAGCGGCGAAATCAACTTTCGCGTCGACAATAGTGCAGCGATTATTGATAAAATTATGCAGCATTATAGTAATGATCAACCTGAAATCGACAAAACTGATGGTATGAGTTTGTCATTCGCTGACTGGCGCTTTAACATACGTACCTCGAATACTGAACCACTGCTGCGCTTAAATGTTGAAGCACGTGGCGAGCAAGCTCATGCGCTCATGACATCGCGTACCGCAGAGCTGCAGCAACTTATTGGTACGGCACCACAAAATAGTTATTAAATCTCAGACTGTAGTAGAAATGGTTAAATTTTCATCCAAATTAGCAGTGTTTGCAGCTGCTTATTTGGGCTGAATCGAGTAAATCCGCAGCAGTACCAATGAAACACAAATAGATCCAGCTGTTTTTCAGCGGAAAGTAAACAACTTATGACCAAAATAGCTCGTCACGGCAGGAACCAGTACACCGATGAGATGAGCAACCGCTTCTGGATACAACTGCATATTGAACTTAGGGAAAATATATCTCACCAATACAACACTGATCAATAATGTTTGTAATACAGCCAAAGCATTCACAAGAATGAACTTGGTCACCTGTGGTGCTAAATTCTGATTATGCTGCACAAAAACATGTCTTCGCATCAATACAAAAGCTACGAACATGCCGACCAAATAAGCGAGAACAATGGATGGCTC
>JASLFQ010000264.1 GCA_030150595.1 Aquirhabdus sp. | reverse complement strand
ATTCAGGCAGGATGCGAGTGACGAAGAAACGTGCAAGGTCGATTTTCGCTTTATAGAACGCGCCATCTTTTTTGCTTGCAGCTTCAACGATCAATGCATACATGTATGCATAGCTGGTCAAACCAAATGCATGCAGGTAATCAATCGCAGCGGCGTTAGGTTCGTTTGCATTCACTTTAGAGCGCTCAATCACGTGAGTGGTCAATGCTTCCAAGGTGTCTGCTGATTTCAGCAATGCAGCTTTCATCCAGTCAGTTTGCATGGTTGCTGCAAATTCACGGATTTCTGCTAAATAAGTTGCGACGAATTTACCACCGTTCTTAGTGACTTTACGGCCGATCAAGTCATTTGCTTGGATGCCGTTGGTGCCTTCGTAGATTTGAGAGATACGCAAGTCACGTACGATTTGTTCCATGCCCCATTCACGGATATAGCCATGTCCGCCGAAGACCATTTGTGAGTCGATGGTGCCTTCAAATGCTTTGTCGGTTAGGAATGCTTTTGCGATTGGGGTGAGCAGTGCAACACGATCAGCAGCTTTTGCTTTCGTTGCATCATCGCTGTATTTGGTCATGTCTAACTGTTGCGCAACGTACATTGCGAAGCAACGTGCTGCTTCGTTGTGCGCTTTAGTTTTGAGCAGCATACGGCGTACATCTGGATGAACCAAAATACTGTCTGCTGGTTTTTCTGGTGACTTGACGCCAGTTGCGCTACGGCCTTGCAGGCGGTCAGTTGCGTATTGAGCAGCGTTTTGATAGCTGGCTTCTGATGCACCGAGACCTTGGATACCCATCGACAAACGTTCGTAGTTCATCATGACGAACATCGCTGCCAAACCTTCGTTTTCTTTACCAACGAGAAAGCCTTTTGCACCGTCAAAGTTCATGACGCAAGTTGCAGATGCTTTGATACCCATTTTGTGTTCGATTGAACCTGGGCCAACCGGATTGCGTTCACCGAGTGAACCGTCAGCATTGACTAAGAATTTCGGTACGATGAACAGAGAAATACCGCGTGAGCCAGCAGGCGCATCAGGGGTTTTTGCCAACACCAAATGGATGATGTTTTTGGTCAGGTCATGGTCGCCGCCAGTGATGAAAATCTTATTACCAGTGATTGCATAGCTGCCATCAGCATTTGGCACAGCTTTGGTTTTGATGATGCCGAGGTCTGTGCCTGCATGTGATTCGGTCAAGCACATTGTGCCTGCCCATTCGCCACTGAAAATTTTCGGTAAGTAGGTTTCTTTCTGTTCTTGCGATGCGTATGAGTTCAGCGCAAGGCTTGCACCGACAGAGAGGAGAGGGTAGAGCATGAATGATGGGTTTGTAGAAAACAGCATTTCGTCGGTCATTACGGTGACCATTTTCGGCATGCCTTGACCGCCCCATTGCTCATCTCCACTGAGTCCAACCCAACCATCATTGGCATAGCTTGAGAAGGCTTCTTTAAAGCCTTTAGGAGTTGTGACAGTGCCATCAGCAAACGTTGCGCCTTCTTCATCGCCAGAGCGATTCAGAGGCAAGAGAACGTTGGTTGTGAATTTAGCCATTTGTTCAAGGATAGCGTTTACTGTGTCGCCGTCCATATGAGCAAGTTCAGGAGTCGCTTGCCAGAATTTTTCTGCGTTAAACACGTCATTAAGGATGAAACGCATGTCTTGCATTGGAGGGGTATAAATTGGCATGTGCGCACCTGAGTTTTATTGAAAATTTGTTGATTTAAAGAACAATGATTGACGGATCAAACTGTGCCCGTCATTGGGCTTTAATAAAGGCCGTTATTATAGCAAAAAGTTGGCGTGGGGTTGTGGGGAATGACTGGGTAGTTTGAGTGTGAGTTTTGCGAGGATTCAATAAGAGAAAGCTACTTTATCCAGCCGTCAGTGTATGATACGATGCGTGTTACCATATTTGATAATATGTGCGAATGACTTATACGATTAATTTTTACAGTGCTGATGTTCAGCAGACAATTATGGCGTTGCCCGATGGGTTATCGGCTCGCTTTTATGCACTTGCTGACCGCATGGTGATTCACGGTGCGAATTTGCACGAACCGCATACGAAGGCAATGGGTGACGGATTGTTTGAGTTACGGCTAAAAGCAAGTGAGGGAATTGCGCGGGTGTTTTACTGCACCTTAGTCGGCAAGCGTATTGTGATGCTACACAGTTTTGTTAAGAAAACCGACAAAACGCCGCGTGATGACTTAAACATTGCGATCAAACGAATGAAAGAGGTGAAACATGCTGACCTATGAAGAAATGAAAGCAGAAATGCTTAAAAATCCAGTTGCGCGCGCGGAATATGAGCGTATTGAGCGAGAAGAGATGCCGATGCTTGATGCAATTCTGAATGCGCGTAAAGATGCTGGTTTGACTCAGGCTCAGATTGCGGAGCGTATGGGAACGAGTACGCCTGCTGTTTCTCGGTTGGAGAATGCATTGGTGACGGGTAAACATTCTCCATCCATTGCGACCTTGAAGCGGTATGCAAAGGCATTGGGCAAGACGGTTGAAATTCGGTTTGTGTAATGAGTTGAAAGAACTACTTAGATTTTTTCACCAGACTGATTAAAGTACAATAATTTCAGTGCTGTAGACTGAAGATTCATTTGGTTTCGCGAAGTTAGTTAGTATCTAAAATTACCTTTGATAAAATAGTTTTTTTGATCAACTTCATATTGTAAACTGCAGCGATCAATTTGTTGGGAAATTCCAAAACATTACTGATTAGATGGCGTTTTGGCATCCCACGTGCAACGTGGGAGCTAGAAAAAGCAATTATTATGGCAAAAAGTTGTGACTGGGTTATGAGGAATGACTGGAAAGTTTGGGTGTAAGTGGTAATAAGTTCTGCAACTCTTCTTTCGCTTGCTGCACATTTTCATTGTTCCAAAGAGGAGCGTTAGAGGTAAGTTTGAATTGTTTCTTAATATAGGTGTTTTCATCCTGAAGTAGGGGCTTATATTCTCTGCACAAGGCTTTTTCTTTGTTCGGATTGTCTGCTATATGTTGCCAATGGCAATCATATCCATGATCTTTTAAAAGCTGTAATGTCATTCCGACTACAAAATCTGTATCTAACGAGAGACCCTTGTTACTCGAAATACAGCTTCTTTGAGCTTCAAGTATTCCTCGTCTTAACGTGCTGGGAAGTGCAACATTTTTTTTGCGTTGTCCAGCGCATCCAACATAGATTGTTACCTCAGACCCATTAGAGTCGTGATAAAACCAGCGATACACACCAGCTGCAGGCTGCTCAGGATCGTTTGGATTATCGAAAACTATACGAGCCATGAATTTTTCTACAAGAAATTATTTAATGTTAGGATAATATTAACCTAGTTTTGCAATGTTGCGTAAATATGTAGAAGTGCTTGCGGTGAGTGTGTGACTTAAAAAC
>JASLFQ010000137.1 GCA_030150595.1 Aquirhabdus sp. | reverse complement strand
TCCCAATCCACGCCGAGTCAATCGCTTCAGGATTAACCCATTTTTGACCATCAAAGTTATAAATATGCTCAGTCAAAGTCACTTGAGGTTGCTTGGAATGCCAAGAAAACAAATAGTCTCGCTTACCACTATGAGGCTCGTAACGCCCTACATGATCTAAATGTGGTCCCACCAGATTCGCTTGCGTCACGCCATAAAGCGCACAGTTTTCGTCGCAATCATTTTGCATCGCATTCGTCGCAAGATCACGATAATGCGCAAGTATATTCGCCTTATCAAATTTATTGGATGCATGTACGAGCAAGTAAATGCCAATAACGGCAATGCCTAATGCGATCAAATATTTCTTCTTCGATAGATCTACAGCTACATCTGGACTTTGCTCGGCATCCGCTTTTCTACTTTTCAACAACTTAACATTTGGATTCATGAGCACGGTTGCCCAAGCCCAAGGGATCAGAATACAGCACGCCACAACAAGGATTTCTACGCCTTGCGGAATCTGGTAATAAACAAAAAATGGATCAAGTACTGCTTTCAAGAGAAAGAAAATGGCCGTCAACACTGCCAGAATGACACACCACTTGATGAGAAAAGCGATCTGAAGTCGCACCAATAATTCGCCTTTATTCATACAACATCCATAATATTGAGATTTACGACATCTACAGACATTAACTCGACTTGGTCAAATCAACATCTTTTGCTTCATAACCAAACAGCGCAACACACGCTAAGACCACCGCAACTACACCAATTGTCCAAGATAATGCTAACGCATAATTATTACCATGTGATTCGGCAATGCCTGCTTGAAATGGCGCCATTTTTGACATGGCGAGATTACCCAGTTGATAGGCAAAGCCCGGCAAAATCGCACGAACCGCAGGCGGTGACAACTCATTCAAATGCGCAGGCACCACGCCCCAAGCGCCTTGCACCATAAACTGCATCAAAAAAACACCGATTGCAAACATCCACGGTGTTGCCGAATACGCCCACATCGGAATCATCGGCAAAGCCAAAATCGCCGCCAGCGCAATCGTTCGTCCGCGTCCTAACTTCGATGAAATCGCACCAAAGAAAATACCGCCCGACAATGCACCCAGATTCAGCATGATAACAATATTTGCGGTCGTACTCGTATCATAACCGTGTTGCACTTGCAGGAAAGTCGGATATAAATCTTGTGAGCCATGGCTAAAGGCATTAAAACAAACCATCAATGCCACCATAAACAACATCAGCGGGAAATGCCCACGCACAGCAGCCCACATCTCACCGATCGATGCACGTTTGGTTTTTGTGCCTTCAAGCCACGCAGGCGATTCATCCACAGTGCGTCGAATATAAAATACAAATAACGCAGGCAGTGCCCCAATGATAAACATTCCACGCCAGCCCACATAATCAAAGGCAAATTTAAAGACTAACGCCGCAAGCAAATAACCAATCACATAACCTTCTTGCAATAACCCAGAGAAAAAACCACGATTTTTGGCAGGTAACGTCTCTAATGCGAGCGCCGCACCGACGCCCCATTCGCCGCCCATTGCCAGACCAAACAATGCACGAAATGCTAAAAGAACACCAAGGCTTGGTGCAAATGCAGATGCCAGCTCACACACCGCATAGCTGATGACATTGATCATTAAGATCGGGCGGCGTCCGTAACGCTCTGCCAGCCAGCCAAAGAGTAATGCCCCGACTGGACGCATCGCTAACGTCAGGAAAATGCCTTCAGAAACTGCTTTGACATCCGTATGGAAATCGCCTGCAATCGACTTAATCGCAAACACAAAAATAAAGAAATCGAATGCATCCAGCGCCCAACCTGCCAGCGAGGCAATAAACGCATGCAGTTGCGGGCCAGTCAGCTCTGAAAATGGATTCGAGATTTTCATAAACGTTCCCTTGTTTTATCTATGAATATGCAGCTTACTCATTGACCTGAATCATGATTTATTCAACCCTATCACAAGAGATTGCACAAACCTATGTCGATTACAAAATAATCGAATAACTCAATTCGAAAGCGTTTGATTGCTTGACCCGCGGTAGGCGTATCCTCCCATCAATCAACTAAACGGTAAGACACCATCGCAACCAAATTTAGTTTTGGCATTTGATTCGATAACAAACTATCCCCACAATCTATGCAACATCCCCTACAATAGACGCATTATTTTGTCATATTCAAGAACGGGCTTTTCATGCAACCTGCCGCTAAAAACCAATGGCTAGATGACGTTAAATTCGACGCACACGGCCTCATTCCCGCGATCGCTCAAGACCGTGAAACAGGTCGTATCCTCATGGTTGCGTGGATGAACAAAGAATCGTTGCAACTCACGGCAGAACGTCGTCAGGGTGTCTACTTCTCTCGTTCGCGCCAAGCGCTTTGGCACAAAGGCGAGAGTTCTGGACACACCCAAGACGTGCATGAAATTCGTCTCGATTGCGATGGCGATGTGATCGTCCTGCAAATCACCCAAAACGGCGGCATCGCCTGCCACACTGGACGCGAATCATGCTTCTATCGTGTGCTGACGCCTGACGGTTGGCAAATTGTCGATGCCGTGAAAAAAGATCCTGAAGCGATATATGGTTCAGCGCAGAGTCATACGCGCAGTCATGACATTGAAAAAACAGCGGTCAATGAAACCATTGACGTGTTAGCTGAACTTGGACGCATCGTGCAAGAGCGTAAAAATGCGGATCCAAGCTCCTCTTATGTCGCCAGTCTGTATCACAAAGGGCTGAATAAGATTCTGGAAAAAGTTGGCGAAGAAGCGTTTGAAACCGTACTTGCCGCCAAAGATGCCAGCGAAACTGATACACAAGATCTGATCTATGAAACCGCTGATCTTTGGTTTCATGCTATCGTGATGCTTGGGCAATTTAACGTACCGCCGCAAGCCGTGCTGGATGAATTAGCTCGTCGTTTT
>JASLFQ010000239.1 GCA_030150595.1 Aquirhabdus sp. | reverse complement strand
GCGGGAGCAGGTGAGGCAGAGTCCAGTATTTAATGCGAAGCAATTTGCCCAAGAGTTTGTGGAGGCGATGTACGAAATGTGGCAGGCAAAATGTGCTGAATCACGCAAGTAGTATAATTAAACTTCACTCAATCAACCGCTCTTTGGGAAATCGACAAGTAAAAGTAGAGCCTTTTTCACGAACAGAGGTGATTTCTAAGTATCCATCGTGCTGCAACATGACATGTTTCACGATGGCAAGTCCTAAGCCAGTTCCGCCTGTTTCACGACTACGGTCACTGTCTATTCGATAGAAACGTTCAGTCAGACGCGGTAGATGGTGTGGCTCAATGCCAATACCATTATCTGATACCGAAAAACAGCTCATCTCGCCATCATCAAACCAACGGACGGTAATGACACCTTCTTTTGGAGTGTATTTGATCGCATTGGTAATCAGGTTGGTGAAAGCGCTGGTTAATTCTTGTTCGCCGCCGCGAAGGTTGCGATAGCTTTCCATTTCTAAATGGAGTTCATGCTTAAACTCAGCATTGTATGCTTGTGCATCATCAAAAATCTTATTCAATAAATACGGCATATCAATGATTTTATGATGTGTTGCTGCGCTATTATTTTCAAGTCGCGAGAGTAAAAGTAGATCGTTGACAATGTTGGTCATGCGGGTGGTTTGTTGACGCATTTGCTCAAAGCCACGGCGCCAGCGTGGGTTCAGGTCATCTTGGTCAATAAACGTTTCTAAGTAGCCAGACAACACAGTTAGTGGCGTACGTAATTCATGCGAAACGTTGTCGACAAAGTCTTTGCGCATCATTTCTAAGTTATGTAAACGAGTCACATCGTAGGCGACAAGCAGACGATCATTTTTGCCAAATCGAGTAATTTTACATTGGAGGTGATGTCCATCATTAACCCATGATGCAAGTTTGATTTCTTGACTGTAATTGCCTTGTTGGTAGTAGCGTATAAAGTCGGGTGTGCGACAGAAGAATAAAATATTGCGCCCTTGATCGCCAGATTTTAAGCCAAGTATCTTCTCTGCTGCTGGATTCCACCATTCAATCAATGAGTTGGCATCGATCAGAACAACAGCTTCTTCTAGAGCAGCAACTGAATCCTGTGCGCGACCGATGACGCCCATCAGTGTTTTGCGTGAGCGATGTTCACTGATTTGAATGCGAGTAATGTTGTAGAGCAGTGCAGACCAGATTCCACCCAACTCAGGTGGTTCTTGGTCTGGTGTTTGTTGCACCCAGCGATATATTCTGTAGAGTGAATACCATTGCAACAGTAAAAATAAAATCAGGCCAAGTAGTAGTCCAATTTTTGGTACATTGAGCAGCAAACCGATGACAAAAGAAACCAACAAGAGTCCCATGAGTCGCATGAGATCTTGGTAGACGAAATCGAGTAAAGATGTATTAGGACTGTTCATTTAGTCAGTTTAGCTCATAAGCTCATATTTTGTTTATTATTATGAGGAGTTTATATTAACTAATTGTGGTATCAATCCGAGTAGAGAAGCGATAGCCAGTGCCACGCACTGTTTGAATGAAACGATCAAAGCCATGTGGCTCAAGCACTTTGCGTAAACGACGAATATGTACGTCGATAGTGCGGTCTTCGACGTAGACATTACCACCCCACACCTGGTCGAGCATTTGTGTACGTGTGTAGGCACGTTCAGGGTGGGTCATGAAGAATGCGAGGAGACGGTATTCCGTTGGACCCATTTCCACAGTTTGTGTGCCGACACTGATACGTTGGCTGACGGGATCTAGTGTTAATCCATCGGCGTTGATCGCGCGTTCAGCATTTAATGCGCTGGCGCGGCGGAGAACGGCTTTAATACGAGAAACGAGTTCCCGCGTTGAAAAAGGTTTAGTCATATAGTCATCTGCACCCGCATCTAAGCCGAGGACTTTGTTATCTTCTTCGCCGCGTGCGGTCAGCATGATGACTGGAACTTCTGACAGTGATTCGTCTTTCTTTAAGCGACGGCAGAGTTCAATGCCACTCATATTGCCTGGCATCATCCAATCGAGCAGAATCAGTGCAGGGCGTTGATCGACAATCAGCGCGTGAGCGGTGCGCGCATCTTCGGCTTCTATACAATCAAAGCCAGCAAGGTCGAGGGCGGTATGAATCATCTCGCGGATCGGTGCTTCGTCGTCTACGATCAATATACGGTCGGTCATGGTGTTTATCCACATAGTGCACACATTGGTGAATGCGGCGTTTTTGACTGATTAATGACGATACGATTCCGATTAGAAAAATAGCGCCCTATCTATAATGACAGTAATATTACAATGAATATTGTGACGTTTTGATTACATTGCTACTTTTGTATAGTTTTTTGGAAAACATAAATCCAACAAAAGTTGCTTTTTGGAGATTTTCGCCAATGACGGCGTTAAATGCTAATGCTAATGTAATGATCGTTTTTAATATCTGGCATTGCGACCGTTGTCTTTGTAGTATGCTTGGTTTCGTACTTTACTTTGTACTTTATTAAAAACTTATTTACGGCTTTTGCCGACTATGTGGACCTTACTATGGCTATTCCTGTCGTTCAACTCCCATTACTCAATTTATCGACGCATCCATTTGACTTATTATTAGCAGGTATTGGTGTGCGGATGATGCAGTTGGCACGTACCAGTAAGCCATTTCAAGCATTGCTCGTCGATCGTAATTTTGTGATGCAAATCGAATCATTGGATGGCATTGCCCGTAATTTTACCATTGCCAATGGTCAAGTCACCATGGCAAGTGGTCATGCACCTAAGCCAGATTTTACCTTGCGTTTTCGTGATGGTAATCAAGCGATTAAGATTCTGACCCAAGGTAAACCAGCGGCATTTATGGTTGGCATGCAAGACGGTTCCGTGCAAATGGAAGGTGATTTCAGCCTGTTGATGTGGTTCAATCAAGCTTCAAAAATGATTGTTCCGAAAATCCCAAAACCAGTTTTAGAAAAAGCTAAACCCATGATTGCACATGCAAAAAAACTGCACTCACGCATTCGTCGCCCGCGTCGTACTTAATTTTTCAAATGCCACCGCTTAGAGACTGTTTAGAGATTTGGTCGCTTAAAATAGGAATACATTATGTTGCGCAATGATTGGTCCCGCGAAGAAATCGCGTCATTATTTAACTTGCCGTTTAATGATCTAATGTTTCAGGCGCAGACAGTTCATCGTCAGAATTTCGATGCGAATGCCATTCAAGTCAGTACTTTGCTGTCGATCAAAACAGGTAATTGTCCAGAAGATTGCGGTTATTGCTCACAGTCTGTACATAACCAAACTGCACTCACTCCTGAAAAGAAAATCGCAATCGAAAAAGTGATTGAAGCGGCGAAAGCGGCACGTGATTCTGGTGCATCTCGCTTCTGTATGGGCGCTGCATGGCGTAACCCACATGAGCGCGATATGCCTTATGTGCTCGATTTGGTCAAAGAAGTGAAGTCGATGGGTTTAGAAACCTGTATGACTTTGGGCATGTTGACCTCGAATCAAGCGGAACGTCTTGCGGATGCTGGTTTGGATTATTATAACCACAACCTCGACACGTCACGTGAGCATTACGCGCATATTATTCGCACGCGTACTTTTGATGATCGTTTAGATACGCTTGCACATGTCCGCGCGTCAGGCATGAAAGTCTGTAGCGGCGGTATTGTCGGTTTGGGCGAGACCCGTAATGATCGCGTGGGCTTATTGCATGAGCTGGCGACTTTGCCGATTCATCCAGAGTCAGTGCCGCTAAACTTGTTGGTTGCGGTTGAAGGAACGCCGCTTGGCGATACACCACAGCTTCCAGTCCTTGAATGGATCAAGACGATTGCTGTTGCGCGTATCATCATGCCGCAAAGCTATGTTCGTTTATCAGCAGGTCGTGAAGGTTTGAGCGATTCTGAACAAGCCATGGCATTCCTTGCAGGTGCAAATTCCATATTCTACGGTGAAAAATTACTGACCACTCCGAATGCGGATTCGTCACGTGATGATCGTTTATTTGAAACATTGGGCTTACATCGCGAAGCACCACGTATTGACGTGAAGCTCACAGCAAAAGATGCAATGAGTGCTTAATTTCTAACGAATCGTTGCAAAAAGCCTCCTTTGTTAAGGGGGCTTTTTATTGGGGTTTAGGTTAAATTACAAGATTCATTCGTAATGATGAATCAAGATTTTATTTACTTTATTTGTCTCAGTAGCTTAAACAAATAAAGTCAGGATTAAGACCAAATATGACATTAGCCTCCTTCAATCTCGCCGAGCAGCTTGCATCTTTACAGGCGCAGTCTTTGAAACGGACGCCACGTGCGTTGTCGCATGGCGTGACGCCGAAGATTTGGCGTGGCGGAAAAGAGTATTTGAATTTCTCGAGTAATGATTATTTGGGTCTCGCCAGTCATTATGCTTTGCGTGATGCAGTGTCCGAAACGCTAAACCAACATGGGATTGGTGCTGGCGCGGCGCATTTGATTACGGGTCATACTGACTTGCATGAGCAGTTGGAACAACGACTGGCACAAGTCAGTGGTTATCCACGTGCATTATTGTTTTCGACGGGTTATATGGCAAATATGGGCGTGTTAGATGCCTT
>JASLFQ010000006.1 GCA_030150595.1 Aquirhabdus sp. | reverse complement strand
TCCGTTGCCAATGCCATTAATTGACTTTGATTCATGTGAATGTCTCCATCTGTCCCTTGTGAGGGTAGCTAAGATTTTGACAGTTACACAGTTTTATTTACAGGCTCTGAACTTTCGTGCACAAATTTATTTACAGGCTCTTTTATTTATACGTTGGAGTTGGCTTTCTATAGTTATTCTTTTTTTCATACGGTAGTATTCCTTTGCATTTAGGATATGTTGAACACCCCCAAAAGTTCGTGCCGTAGTTTTTACTATCTCTAAAAGCCATCTTCATACCACATTTAGGACAATTAGGAATATTTGGATTACTTTGCGTAGACGTATCAAGAATAGTTTTTTTACTAGTAACAGTATTAGCAGTTTGCTTATGATTGGTCTTGATAATTTGTTTATTTTTTTTAGGCTGTGAATAAGAGTATTTTAAATTCTTATTAGTGCGTTTATATCGTGATCTACGTCTAGGACGAGTCTTTGTAGAAGTAAAATTTTGCGGATTAAGAGGAGGTAATGGAGTTGGCGGAAAAAAAGCATTAGCTATTGATCCAATAATAGCCACACCTAGTACACCAACAAATAAGCCTATTAAGATATTCATTTGGCTTACGCCACCATGATGTGAGCATGCACCTCTTGAGCCTATTGATGAAGAAGCAAATCCATCAGAACAGCTTGAGCCAATTAATATTGATGTGCTAATAGATAGTACAAAAAATATGATTATGAGTGATTTATCAGACATGAAATGATGATATTTTTTCTATGAGTAGTTTTTTAGTTTCAATCGGAGAGGTTAATCCATCGTAGCCATTAACGGTACTATGAATCTTGGAAATTGTGATCCTTCAGCCATTGATACATCCTTGTATATCAGTATTTATCGTTGTTTTACTTAAAAAAATACCCAGTCTCTGGCGAACTTGCATTGGCATACGCCTTTTTCGGCATACGACCTGCTAGAAACGCTTCACGTCCAGCTTCAACTGCTTTTTTCATTGCCGAAGCCATCAATACAGGATTTTGAGCCGCAGCAATTGCGGTATTCATCAACACACCAGCACAACCTAATTCCATTGCAAGCGCTGCATCTGATGCAGTACCCACACCTGCATCAACGATAATCGGCACATTGGCATTTTCGAGAATCAGGCGAATGTTATGTGGATTGGTTAAACCTAAACCAGAACCAATCAAACTACCCAGTGGCATGACTGCAACACAGCCCATGTTTTCCAATTCTTTGGCAATGATCGGATCATCCGAGGTGTAAACCATCACTTCGAAACCATCATCAATCAACGTACGCGCGGCTTTCAGCGTATCGACGACATTGGGATAAAGGGTCTTGGTATCGCCTAACACTTCGAGCTTAACGAGGTTATGACCATCCAACAATTCCCGTGCGAGCATACAAGTACGCACAGCGCTGTCTGCATCGAAGCAGCCTGCGGTATTCGGCAAAATCGTATAGCGATCTGGTGGAATCACATCGAGTAGATTTGGTTCACCCGGATTTTGTCCGATGTTGCTACGGCGAATTGCCACAGTGACGATTTCAGCACCACTCATGCTAATTGCTGCACCAGTTTCAGCGAGGTCTTTATATTTACCTGTACCAACCAATAGACGCGAAGAGAATGTACGTGTGCCGATAATTAGCGGTTGATCTTGGAAAGCGGGAGTAGTCATAGCGTTCATCATTCAACTTCTTCTTCGTAAACAACAATTTGTAAATCATCCAGTGGATCTTCATCTTGTGCGTCAAATGCAACGATGACGTTTAGATTTGGAAAGTCTTGTGCAAGTTTAGCTTGCCACATCGCTTGCAGACGTTGACCAAAGGTAATGAGTTGCTCGCGTGTTGGCGTATTTTTAGAATCTAGAGCCAAACTGTATTCAAGTAAATGACGATGATTACACAAGGCTTGTACCGTGGTTTTATCATGATCGCAAGCGAGGAGAAGTTCGAGATAGTCATCACTATCAGGAGCGTTTTCGAGATAAACACGTCCGTCGTGGTAGGCAAACTCTGGCCAGAAAATTTCGCTGAGCGCGACCACTTGAGACACTTCAGACTGATTCTCAGGTGATGTTTCGTGATGATGGATATCACAACATGTAGCCATTAGCCGCCTCCAACTGCGTGAACGATTTCAATTTTTTGCATTGTATTTAAGGTGTATTCAAGATGACGGCTTTTGGAAATCAGCATACCATCGACTTCAATCGCGTAGCGTTTGCCATTCAAGCCTAATTCCGTTGCTAATTCAGCTAAGGTTTTGGATGCGGTTTCGAGCAACTCGCCATTCACTAATATAGCTATGTTAGTAGAGCCACTCACGTTGCCGACACCTTAAACGCAGACCAAGCCAAAAGCAGCCAACCAATAATAAAAGCAGTCCCACCAATCGGTACAATCGCACCAAACCAACGTGGTGCACCAAGTGCCATGGCATACAGAGAACCACAAAAAATGATAATGCCGATTTGTAGAAAGCCGGCAGGCAGACGTAATTCGAGAGTAGGGATTGTACGAATCAATGCGCCGATGACCAGCAGGCCAAGCGCATGATAAAAAAAGTATTCTGTTGCGGTGTGCCACCAGCCAAGCTGTTCGACACTTAGACGTGTTTTTAGCGCATGTGCACCAAAAGCACCAAACATGACCGCTGCTGCAAGATTAACAGCGGAGATTGCCAACCAATTCATCGCTTAACCCACTGACATTGCGGTACGGATTTTATCCATGGCATTTTTTTCTAACTGACGAATGCGTTCAGCAGACACTTTGTATTCGGCAGCCAGTTCGTGCAGCGTGGCTTTTTCGTCATCGAGCCAGCGGCGTTTCAGAATCGTGCGTGAGCGATCATCAAGTTTGCCCATCGCACTTGCGAGCGCGTTATTGCTATGTTCTTCCCAGTCCGCTTCTTCGACTTCGCGTGCAGGATCGAAGCGCGTATCTTCCAAATACATGACAGGCGCAACACGACCTTCTTCATCATCTTCGGCTTGTGCTTCAAAGGATGCGTCATACGCGGTTAGACGACCTTCCATCTCTAGCACTTGAGCCGCGGTGACATTCAAATCGCGCGCAATATCTTCCGCTTCTTGCAACGTCAGTTTACGACTAGATTTTTTCAATGAACGTAGATTAAAGAATAACTTACGTTGTGCTTTAGTCGTAGCAACTTTGACAATACGCCAATTGCGAATCACGAATTCATGAATTTCAGCTTTAATCCAATGCACCGCAAATGACACCAAACGCACGCCCATCGTTGGGTCGAAACGTTTGACGGCTTTCATTAAGCCAACGTTGCCTTCTTGAATCAAATCACCTTGTGGCAAGCCATAACCTGCATAGCTACGTGCGATATGCACGACGAAGCGTAAATGCGACAGCACCAATTCACGTGCCGCATCAACATCGCC
>JASLFQ010000273.1 GCA_030150595.1 Aquirhabdus sp. | reverse complement strand
CTATTGGCGAAGTTCGAGTATCCAGCCTATATGCAAGCAGCCCGATGGGGCCACAAGACCAATCTGATTATGTGAATGCCGCGGCACTGCTCTACACAGATTTATCTCCCCATGAATTACTCGATCAACTTCAGCAACTTGAGTTGCAAGCTGGACGGATTCGCGTCCGGCATTGGGGGGAGCGTACACTCGATTTAGACATTCTCATCATGGATAATATGACGCCAAATACCATCCAAAGTATAAGTAAATCTCAAGAATCAATCGAAAAAAACAATATGATAAAAATTCATGATGAACGGCTGATATTACCGCATATTGGCATTCTTGATCGGGCTTTTGTGGTGCAACCTCTGCTAGAATTGGATACGAGTTTGAGCATAAACGAGATCAGTTTGGCAGAATGCGCCGCCGCATCCGAGACCCTCGGGATTCGCATCATTGACGATACAAGTTGGAAAAATTAAAACTGTTTATACACGGTTTTGTCATGACACAGTGAATACTGCATTGAAAATGGACAGCTTTTTAGGAGAGCTTGTATGATTCGCCTCAGTCACTTAGCCCAATACAAAGCAGACGGTAAACCATTTTCCTGCCTCACTTGCTACGATGCAAGCTTTGCTAAAGCCATGGAAATCGCTGAAATTGATTCAATTTTGATTGGCGACTCACTCGGCATGGTTATCCAAGGTCATGATTCAACGTTGCCTGTTACCGTTGCGGATATTGCCTACCATACCCGTGCCGTTGCACGCGCCAATCACCATGCCTTTATTATGGCTGATATGCCATTTATGTCTTACGCAACCATTCCTGATGCGATCAGTGCCGCCACAACAATCATGCAAGCAGGTGCACACGCGGTTAAACTGGAAGGCGGCGCTTGGCTTGCAGAAACCGTCCGCATCCTGAAGCAAAATGGGATTCCAAGCTGCGTCCACCTCGGACTCACACCACAATCAGTCAATGTCTTTGGCGGCTACAAGCTACAAGGTAAAAATCGTGATGCGGCCGATCAACTTTTAGCCGATTGCCAAGCGGTTGTCGATGCGGGCGCAGCACTTTTATTACTAGAAGTTGTACCCGCACAACTAGCAAAAGAAGTTCAATCACGCTTTAATATCCCTATCATCGGCATTGGTGCAGGCGTAGATTGTGATGGGCAAGTATTAGTCATGCACGACATGCTCGGTTTAAACTTCGATAAACCTGCACGATTTGTTCACGATTTTTTACAAGGTAAAGGCAGCGTCGTTGACGCATTTCGCGATTTTCATCATTCTGTACAACAACGCCGCTATCCTGAGCCCAAACATGCATTCCATGTTGAATTGGCATCCCAAGCCATTGATGTCAAAACAACTGCAATAGATTTAAAAACTGTAAAGTAAACCTAGTTATATTTTTAAAACCTGTACGAGAGCCACTGCATGAGAACCGAAGTCACCATTCAAGGTCTGCATGCCGCACTGACGCCAGTGCGTGCGAGCCGTAAAAGCATCGGCTTTGTTGCCACGATGGGCAATTTGCATGAAGGTCATCTGAAACTTGTACAAGAAGCGCATCAACGCTGTGATGTCGTAGTCGTCAGTATCTTTGTCAATCCAACTCAATTTGGTGCTGGTGAAGACTTTGCAAGCTATCCACGTACTTTTGAAGCAGACAGCAATCTACTTGCGGAAGCAAAATGTGACATTCTTTTTGCACCAAGTATCGAAGAAATTTACGGGACTGAACCACAGAAAACAACCGTTCAAGTGGATGCTTTAGCCAATGATCTCTGTGGTAATAGCCGTGCAGGACACTTCACTGGCGTTGCCACTGTCGTGACCAAACTGTTCAATATCGTCCAACCCAACGTTGCATTGTTTGGCGAAAAAGATTATCAACAGCTCGCGATTATTCGCCACGTTGCCCGCGATCTTTGTTTTGACATTGATGTCATTGGCGTACCGACTGTTCGTGCTGAAAATGGTCTCGCACTCAGCTCACGCAACGGCTATTTGTCTGAAAATGAACTAGCCCTCGCACCTGCGATCTACGCGACGATGCAACACATCCAACAGCAGATATTAGCGACGGCTGATCAAAACAAATTAGACTTCGTTGCACTCGCCAAGCAAGGACGCAGAACACTTGAAGCGCAGAAATTCGTGGTCGACTATGTGGAAATCCGTAATCCAGATTTAAGTCCAGCGGATAAACTAGGAACGAAATGGGTTGTTTTGGTTGCCGCAAAGATTGGGAAAACCAGACTTATCGACAATCTGACGATTGCCAAAGCTTCCGACGAATAACATCGTTCCCTTGGAAACTCTGATTAACTCCCGCCAAAATGCGTTTTGTTCGGGAGTTTTTTATTCATCTAATACTATATTTCTTCATTAACAATCATTAAAAATATGTTAATCAGTGTTTTTTGACCGCGAACAGATGTACAGTTAATACTTAAAATCATAACAGTCTATTGCGAAAACTAAATTGTGAAAAAACTACTCATTGTTTCTGGTCGTTCAGGCGCTGGCAAAAGCTCTACACTGCATATGCTGGAAGACCTTGGCTATTACTGTATAGATAATTTGCCTTTGGCACTGCTGCCCGAAATTGTCGCTAAACTTGATGCACAAAATAATATTGATATGCTCGCACTTGGCGTAGACGTGCGCACGCCACACTCCGACCTCATGCAATTTGAAGACATTTTGGAGCAACTCCGTCAGCACGGCGAAATCGAAGTCATCTTCTTGAATGCGCGTGACGATGTGCTGCTTGCACGTTACGGCGCGACAAGGCGACGTCATCCGCTATCCGATCGATACAACACGATCAGCGAAGCACTGCAAGCAGAAGAATCCTTGCTGTCAGGAATTGCCAGACATGCCACACTTACTTTAGATACTAGTAATCTCAACGTCCACGAACTACAACATACCCTATCCGTCAAGACAGGGCAAAATGAACGTATGATATTGATATTACAATCATTTGGCTACAAGCGCGGCGTCCCGCTTGATGCTGACTTTATGTTTGACGTACGACATTTGCCCAATCCACATTGGCAACCTGATTTACGTGCACTGACGGGCATGGATATTGAAGTTCAAGATTTTCTGAATAGCAACACAGATGTTAACGAAATGTACAATGATATCCTCACATTTCTGTTAAAATGGCTTCCAGTATTTGCTGCAAGTCATCGTCACTACCTCACCGTAGCGATTGGTTGTACAGGCGGTCAGCATCGATCGGTCTACTTGGTCAATCGACTTGCTGATGCGCTGAAAGCACAGTGGCCCACTCAAACCTTACATCGCGAATTAAAATATTGGTCATGACAACATCTGGATCAGAGACAACACCTATCGATACCACACTAGACGTGGTGAATAAGCTCGGCTTACATGCACGTGCATGTGGCAAACTGATCGAGGTTACTTCACGCCATCGCTGTGACATTAAAATTGGTCATGGTGAATCACTGGTCGATGCAAAGAACATCATGGCTCTGCTGATGCTTGGCGCGGGTAAAGGTACTAAACTCCGTCTTGTTGTACACGGTTCAGACCAAGACAGAGCACACGCAGCAATACGCGACTTGTTTTCAGCGAAATTTCACGAAGCCGAGTAAAAATACCCCTCCTCCGCACAGTACAATCGCGCACTCCTTTTTCTAAGAGGGTTTACCGCATTACTGTAAAGCGTGGGGTTTACTTCTGATGCTAAAACCACATCCATCATTAAAGAACACATACAAAGCACACTATGCGTAAAAAACCACACTCCCCTGATACACTGGACTTTGAAGATCTCGAAGGTCGACCAAGTAAAACCGAACAAAAGAAAGCCATGGCTCGTCTTCAGTTATTAGGTGAAAAACTGGCAGCTCTTCCACGTGAAAAAATTGAAGCACTTCCTGTGAATGAAGTCTTAATCTTCAATTTGCTTGAGATGTCGCGTATACCCAGTTTCGAAGCACGTCGCCGTCAATCACAGTTACTTGCCAAGTTACTCAAGCGCGAAAATGAGAGTGACATCCTAGCAGCACTGAACCACAAACAACCCGCAAAAAAACAAGCTCAGCTTACACGTTGGGTCGATCGATTAGTCGCCCAAGGTGATGGCGCATTGAATGATTTCGTTCGCCAATTTCCCGCAGCGGAACGCCATACCTTACGTCAGCATGTCATGCGCGTACAGAAATCCCAGGTCGAACAAGTATCCGAACTTGAAATCAATGAAATGTTGCAAGCATTAGAAAACTACGTGAATCAAGTCGCCCTACTTTCCGACTAAAGACTTAGCTCCCGAATCAACGTCTCACTTTATTGCACTTTTATTGTTGTACAGTGCATTAATACGCATAGAGCCATTGAATATGATTAGAGAGACTGCATACCGTAGACTAAATATATAGAGCCCAAGAAATGCCAAGCAAGACGCAAAATTGAGCACTTCGTGACAAAAAACGTCATCAAATTAGATAGCATTATTAATTCTTAAAAACCAGATAAGATTGCAAGCTATTAATAATAAAATACTTTAAATTACATCTAGAAATTGGCACGTACTTTGCGATAGGATAGTCAGGATCAGCGTAAGTTGATCATTCTATTTCCTAGGAGAGTTAAAAAAATGAATACAGTACAAAAGGGTTTCACCTTAATCGAATTGATGATTGTTATCGCGATCATCGGCATCTTGGCAGCTATCGCAATCCCAGCATACCAAGATTACATCGCTCGCTCACAAGCATCTGAAGTTGTATCGCTTGCAGACGGCCTAAAAACAAACGTTGCTGACAACCTACAATCAGGCGTTTGTTCATCAGCAAGTACTACAGCACAAGATTCTATCGTTGGTAAATACTCAACCGTTCTAATCATTGCGGCTGCTCCAACTGCATCAGGCGTATGTACAATTAAAGGTACATATTTGGCAGCTGGCGTATCACCAGCAATCGCAAACAAAGTTTTGGCACTGGACGTTGGATCAAATGGTTCATTGGGTCAAAGCCTTACAACTACTACAACTCTAGCAGCAAAATACATCCCTGGCGCGATCAAATAAGCCTCGCACAAGCCATAAGCATGTAAAAAACCTCATGATATCATGGGGTTTTTTATTTACGACAGATTAAAAACCGTTTTGTCGTATTTTCATTCCACTCAGGCAAGAGTCGCTTTTTAAAAGAACTCATAAATATAAATAAGGTCCGTTGATGAATAAACCACTTACAATGACTATCGTCGGACTATCGTGTTGTTCGCTTCTACTCGCATGGATGATTCCACTTCACATGCTACCTTGGGGATCTGCTTATAATGACGCAAGTGCTTTTTTGGCTCTATTACTTCTGTGTCCACTTATCCTCAAAAAACCTATCCAGGTGCCATCTATTGTATGGCTAGTGGGTGCTGTTGCAGTCATTCCTGTATTACAGTGGACATTGGGCATTGTTTATTTCTTTGGGGATGCGTTAATTGTTTTTTGCTATGTAATGGGATTAGCCCTTGCTATCCTAGTTGGCCACAATTTAGCCTATGATGAAGCAACCAAACGACGCTTGTACACTCTACTGAGCATCATGCTGATTGTCGTCACAGTTGCATCAACTTGGATCGCAATCCGTCAATGGTTACTTCTGCAAGATGGTGATAACTACCTTGAATCTTATTTTGTCACTTTTGGTAAAAGACCAAATGGGAACCTAGGTCAACCCAACAATCTCGCAACGCTACTTTGCATGGGCATTGCTAGTGTGTTTTATTTATTTGAACGAAGACTGATCGGTGTCGTTGCTAGCAGTTTTCTGACAGTGTTTTTAATATTCGGAGTTGCTCTAACACGTTCAGCCACACCTTGGATTGATGCCATCTTCCTACTGATTTGGTGCATTTGGAAAGGAAAATTCATCAAACAACGCTTAACATGGCCTGCTATAGCGGGTTGGATGGGAATTTACTTGTTTTTTATAGTTAGCCTTCCTTTCTTTAGCAATATCCTAGATTTTGGACAATTTAATTTAGTGCGACATGATAACGATTCGGCGCGATTAGCTTTATGGCATCAATTTGGTCTTGCGATCATACATGGACCTTTA
This sequence comes from Aquirhabdus sp., assembly GCA_030150595.1. Classification (GTDB taxonomy): domain Bacteria; phylum Pseudomonadota; class Gammaproteobacteria; order Pseudomonadales; family Moraxellaceae; genus Aquirhabdus. The sequence goes on along the minus strand of JASLFQ010000273.1, from coordinate 1,027 downwards.
TGGGGTTACGGCTGGAATCAAGTATCAATAACCCAAATCGCAGTATCTAATTACTTCCCCGTTCCAATACTTACAGATTCAAGTCACAATATCTTGCTTGACTTGCTCATTTGGAATGGTCCAATTTTGGGCGGAGTAATTATTATATTCGCAGTAGTCTGGTTATATCGACTAATACAAGGTGCCCGCAGCTTAGAAAGCACGTTTTCCCTCCTAGCCATCAGTTTTGTTCTAATACATAGTATGTTAGAGCTTCCGCTACTATACGCCTACTTTCTATTGCCCGTAGGTTTCATGCTTGGGGCAGTCAATGGCGAACAACGCTTGCTGGTTCAACGAGAACCGTATTCACAATTTGTTTTACCACCAGCAGTATTTGCCACTTTTTTTTCAGTCGGTACACTTTTTCTGATTCGCATCGTTCTAGAGCTCAGTAGAATCCATCCACACAATGTCTATTTAGATAAAGTTTTGCAAACACGATATATCCCAAAAACAACACTCGTCGCGAATAAAACGCTCTTCTTAACTCAATTAGCTGATGAAGAGCGCATGGATGTAACCCAGCCAGCGCCAGGCATGACCGCACAACAGCTCGAATGGATGCGTGAAATTTCCTATCGTTATCCTAGCCCAGCACACCTATGTATTTATGCGACAGCTCTAGCTGTCAACAATCAGCCAAAACTAGCCATTCAACAGCTGGAATATGTCAAAATACTTTTTGGGGAAGAAGCTTTTAACTTTACGGCGCAGGAAGTAATTGCACTACAACAACAGCTCTATGCAACTCAGGGGAATCATCCAGAGCTACCTAAACAAAAATGAAGTTACCTTGCTTATACAGACTAGTAACTTCATCTTAATTAGTATTTTGTAAACGATAGTCCCCCTTGAGAATCATCGTCATGCCCGCTCGGATTAAAGCATTTCTCATCCATCTAATTGGCTCTATGATTTTAGCAGCCTGTGCATTGGCACTAGTATTTATTGTCTGGTACCCAGCACCACTCGCAGAGGCACTAGG
>JASLFQ010000262.1 GCA_030150595.1 Aquirhabdus sp. | reverse complement strand
TGCTGGCGATTCGTCCAGAATCATTGAAATTATTTGAAAGTTTGTGTGCGCGTGAGCGTTGTCCGTTTGCTGTATTGGGCGATGCGACTGATGTACGTCATTTGACGGTCAATGATCCACATTTTGCTAATAGCCCAGTTGATTTGCCTATGCAAGTCATGCTCGGCGGCGCACCTAAACTGCAACGTCAATACGAAGATATTCAACGTGTCGGCACGAAGTTCGACGCAAATTCAGTGGATCTGAAAGACGCAATTTTCCGTGTACTGCGTCATCCAACAGTTGCCAGCAAATCATTCCTCATCACCATCGGCGATCGTTCGATTACGGGTTATGTTGCACGTGATCAGATGGTGGGACGTTGGCAGGTTCCTGTTGCGGATTGTGCGATTACCGTCACGGGTCATCAATGCACAACAGGCGAAGTGATGAGCATGGGCGAGCGTCCACCTGTTGCTTTGCTCAATCCAGCGGCATCAGCGCGTCTGTGTGTTGCTGAAGCGATTACCAACTTGGCTTCTACGCCAATCGATCATTTGGGCGATATTAAATTATCAGCAAACTGGATGGCGGCGGCTGGACAGCCTGGTGAAGATCAAGCGTTGTTTGAAGCAGTGCGTACCATCGGTATGGAACTTTGCCCAGAACTCGATATTGCGATTCCTGTCGGTAAAGATTCCTTGTCAATGCGTACCACTTGGCAAGATGAAGACGGCGTTGAGAAAGCGGTCACATCGCCAATGACATTGATCGTCACCGCGTTTGCGCCTGTACTTGATGTTCAGTTACATGTAACTCCTGAATTGCGTAAAGTCGCTGAAGAAAGTGTTCTTGTCCGCGTTGATTTGTCACGCGGCAAGTTCCGTCTTGGCGCGTCAGTGTTGACTTTGGTCTATAACCATCTCGGCGAAGTCACTGCCGATCTCGATGACGCGAGCGATTTGAAAGCGTTCTTTAATGTGATTCAAGAGTGGACCAAGCAAGGAAAATTGCTGGCTTATCATGATATTTCTGACGGTGGCTTATTGGCGACTGTGACTGAAATGATGTTTGCAAGTCGTCTTGGTGTCGATTTGACGCTGGGTCAAACGCCCGTTGCTGAACTGTTTGCTGAAGAAGTGGGTTGTGTGGTTCAAGTTCGTCGTAGCGACTGGACTGAATTACAGGCCAAACTTGCTGGCTCACCGCTTGCGAATGCCGTTGCTGTGATTGGTACAGTCAATGATTCCGACACACTGACCGTTGCTGGCTTGAGCTTGCCGCGCGTTGATTTGCAAACTGCATGGGCGAAAGCAAGTCATCAGATTCAACGTTTACGTGACAACAGCGATTGTGCGGATCAAGAGTTTGCATTGATTAGCGACAAATCGCATAAGGGGTTAATTGCAGAACCAACCTTTGATTTGAATGAACCCATTGAAGCGCCGTTCCTGAATTTAAGCCAACCTAAAGTTGCGATCTTGCGTGAGCAGGGCGTGAATGGTCAGATTGAAATGGCAGCGGCTTTTGATCGTGTTGGATTCTCAACATACGATGTTCATATGAGTGATTTGCTGGCTGGGCGCGTGCGTTTGGATGATTTCCAAGGACTCGTGGCTTGTGGCGGCTTTAGTTATGGCGACGTGCTGGGTGCTGGCGGTGGTTGGGCTAAATCAGTGCTTTACCATGCAAAATTACGTGACCAATTTGAAAGCTTCTTCCATCGCAGCGAAACTTTCACGCTTGGTGTGTGTAATGGCTGCCAGATGTTGTCTCAACTGAATACCTTAATTCCGGGTGCAGAACTGTTCCCACGCTTTAGACGTAATACTAGCGAGTCTTTTGAGGCGCGTGCGGTTAACGTCCGTATTGAGAAGTCACGTTCGGTCTTGCTTGATGGTATGGCGGGTTCGATTCTGCCGATCGTGGTTGCACATGGCGAAGGTCGTGTGGATGCGACGGCTGATCAATTGGCTCAGCTTAATGCGCAAGAACAAGTGATTATGCGTTTTGTCGATAGTCATGGTCATCCAACACAAACCTATCCATTGAATCCAAATGGTTCACCAGAAGCGATTACTGGCGTGACTTCGATAGATGGTCGTGCAACGCTGCTGATGCCGCATCCAGAGCGTAATGTGCGTGCATTGCAGCATAGCTGGAAGCCAGAAGATTGGACTGAAGATGGTGCATGGTTACGTTTGTTTAGAAACGCACGCGTCTTTACTGGCTAAGCGTGATGTATAAACTGACCGTTTATGTCCCAGACTCGCATGTTGAAGTCGTTAAAAAAGCGATTTTTGCAGCGGGCGCGGGACGTTATGAGACTTATGATTCGTGTAGTTGGCAAGTCATGGGGCAGGGTCAGTTTCAACCATTAGAAGGTGCAACGCCTTTTATTGGTGATGTTGGTGAATTAGAAAAGGTTGCAGAGTGGCGTGTGGAGATGGTGGTTGAGGATGAGTTTATCCAAGCCGTGATTCAAGCGCTACGTGCGGCACATCCTTACGAAATGCCTGCGTTCGATGCGGTGAGGGTTGAGTTTTGGTAGGTTGTTAACTTTAGAGATAAGGCCGTGGCTGTAGCCTTAGACTAATTGTCAGTTTTTGTTTCCGTTAAGTTCATCAAGTACCTTGGCTACAATAGTTCCTGCTCCCTCAGTCTTGATGATATTTGATGCATTTGAAACAAATGCAAATAGTGAGTATGTACAAATAGATATTATGAGCAAAGCTGGCTGAAGCCACAAAATAAAAGTTGACCTCTCGGTAGAGGTAGAAACTAAAGAAAAAACTACAGCTGATGGCAATACTCCGAAGCAAACAACTAGAGTAATAACACCTGTAATAATTTCATTTCCCTTTAAAACAAAAGTATCCAGCGGGAATTGAAATGCTTTGATTGCTGATTGTCCGAAAATAAAAGTGGAAAGAAGTGTAATATCTGAAAGTCCGAAGAAATGAGACATTGATATTTTATTCTGCAGGACAAGTATAAATGCAATTAGGAGCAACGGCGTCAACAGAAACGAAAGCTCTGTTATCATTGACCAGATTGCTCTTGAGCCCACATTTCCATCATCAAAAATTTCTTTCAAACTGATTGTATTTGAGACTTTCTCAAATACATATTTAATTTCATCTTCTTTCATGGATTATAAATCTCAAATGGAGGACCGTCAGACAAAACCTAAGACATCTTAAAAATAAAAAATGCCACATAACTCGCATTATATGGCATGTCATTAATTTTTCGTAAAGCTAAAATCAATCAAACTGTCTATAATTAGGCGCACGTTTTTCTTTAAATGCAGTCAGCGCTTCTAACATTGCAGGTGATTTTACGCGCTCACCAAAAGTATGTGCTTCTGAGTTAATACGACCAATCACAGTAGTTGGCGCTTCATCACGCAACATCGCCTTAGTTGCTTTTACTGATACCGCAGGAAATTGAGTCAGTTTAAGTGCTTTAGCACGTGCATGCGCGTACACATCATCGGTCACAATCTGATTAACCAATCCAGCAGCCAATGCGGTTTCTGGCGAGAAAATTTCAGCAAGTAGGATCAGTTCGGCAGCTTTTAAATAGCCAGCACGTTGTGGCAGCAGCAATGTTGACGCGCCTTCAGGCGTTAAACCTAGGCTTAAAAATGGCATTTGGAACTTTGCAGTTGAGTCGCAATAGACCAAATCAGCATGCAGCAAAATCGTTGTACCCACACCAATCGCTACGCCGCGCACCGCAACAACCAAAGGCTTAGAAAACGAAGCCACAGCACGTAATAAACGGAAAGGTGGAATTTCAACAGTCGGAACGTCACTTTTCATTGCCGCAGCGAAATCTTGTAAATCATTGCCAGCACTAAAATCCTGTTCACCACGCAACAATACAACACGCACCGCAGGATCTTGATCCGCCTCGATAAATGCTTGCTCAATCGCAATATAGAAATCGCTAAAAATCGCATTTTTGCGTTCTGGACGATTCAGTACGAGTTCGAGTACACCAGATTCATCTAAGGTCGCGATTAAATTGGCATGGGGTTGAGTGATACAGGTCAGTGACATAAGAGCATTCTCTATAAGTTAATATTCATAAGGCAACCTTCAATTGAAAGTTGCCTTATGTCGTTTTACGTTGCTTTAAGCATTACTTTCTAATAGCAGGTTTTACCAGATTGAAGCTTTGTCTGCTTTAACCGCGTCCATCATGCCTGGAACACGTGTGTCATCAGGTACCATACGTTGATATTCTTTAAGTTCTGCTTGTGCTTTACCTA
>JASLFQ010000218.1 GCA_030150595.1 Aquirhabdus sp. | reverse complement strand
AGATGCACCTAATTCTAAATAATTTGTCGGCATTATTGTGAATCTAGCACCCAACAACTTCGCATCGGGCACCGCGTTATATTGCATCAGCTGCCCTGCGATCAACTGATATTGCCAACGACCTATCCACGATAACCAAGGAGTTTCAAACGGGGATTGATCTGCGCGTTGTAAGGTAAATCCTGGTACGGGTCGTGCTGCATCTGAGCGAATCAAACTGCCATCATAACCGGGCCCCCACCATTCGGAAACTTGACCGAAAGACAGCCATTGGTTCCAACCTTCAATAGCAGCATACGACCCCTGCATATTAATTTTTGAGTTATCACGAACCTGTTGATCTCCTTCCACATTAGCCTGTAATTGGACGTCAACATGATCAGCACTATATCGACCGCCCAGCATTAAATCTTGATTACTATAACTTGACTCAGCAAATGTATGTGGAAAGTCCTGATGATCTGTAGATACTTGTGCTTTTACAAAAGCACTCGATTTTAAATCCCGCAGTTGTCTTTGAATTCGTGCAACCGTTTCTGATTCCAAATCATTCGAAGGATGCGCGCTCGCTAAAGCCGACTCAATCTCTTCTTGACTCATTGGCCACGTTGAAAGGCTAATATTAATCACCCCTCGATCAGACAACCATGCGAGATCCTGACGTAAATCCATGTTTGACGTGATTAGTCCAGCCGCATTTGCTTCGATTACACAGGAAAATAGCCCAAGCACGATCATCGTTTTTAATTTTCTAGACATTTCACCCTCTATTCTTTTTCTGACTAAATGATTATCAGCGACTAGATCTTCCGACAAAGAATACATGCTGACATAGACATTGACATTGATGCTTTCAAATCACCAACACAACTAACCAAAAACATTCACTATGACGCTCTAATGCGAGAACTGTGCCTCAGACATGACTTGACGCACCACTTGGCAAGTCTTTTCAATTTCTAAAGACGTTAAAGTTGGATGCGTTAAAAACATCAGACTTGTTTCCCCAAGCTCGTGCGCAACAGGTAATGGCTCCGTTGGACGCCAATCCGTACCATCAAATGCTTTTTCTAAATAAACTTCTGAACATGAACCAGAGTAACAAGGTACACCACGCGCGACGATCTCATTCATAATGCGATCTCGACTCCACCCCGCTTGCAAGCGTTCTGGACGAACGAAAGCATACGCCCGATACCATGCGTGTACAATATCCTTTGGTATAGGTGGTACACGCAGCGCGGGAAATTCAGCACACGCTGCAAGAATATGTGATGCATTGTTCTTTCGAGCGTCATGCCAAGCATTCATTCTCTGCAACTGTATTCGACCAATCACCCCTTGCATTTCCAGCATCCGCCAATTGGTTCCAAATGATTCATGCAGCCAGCGAAACCCCGGAGCGTGTTGGCGATTGTAAACAGCATCAAAACTCTTGCCATGATCCTTATATGACCATGCGCTTGACCATAGTGCTTGATCATTTGTCGTGAACATACCCCCTTCACCACCTGTGGTCATGATCTTATCCTGACAAAATGACCATGCAGCGGCATGCCCTAGGCCACCAACGGGTTTGCCATGCCACAACGCACCGTGTGCCTGCGCACAATCCTCAATGACAACAAGGTCATGTTGTTTTGCCAAAGCCATTAAACCATCCATATCGCATGGCCAACCTGCGAGGTGTACAGCAATGATCGCTTTCGTACGTGGCGTAATCACTTTTGCGACCGTATCTGGAGTAATGTTCTGTGAATCTCGATCCACATCAGCAAAAACTGGAATCGCGCCGGCAGTCACAATAGAACTTACAGATGCAAGAAACGTGCGAGGCGTCACAATGACCTCATCACCAGCACCAACATTCAAGGCTTTAAGTGCCAAATCTAAAGCAACGGTTCCATTACTCAGAGCAACGGCATGAGACACATTGCACCATGCTGCAAACTCTTTCTCAAACTCCCGGCACTCTGACCCAGTCCAATAATTGACTTTATTGGATAATAAGACCTGCGATACAGCATCCGCTTCTTGTTGACTGAAACTAGGCCACGGTGAAAAAGGAGTGTTTAACATAAAGCGTTGATCTCAAAAACCGATAATTTATGATTTAACCAATATCCGAGCAGGATTGCCCACAACAGTCACACCAGCAGGAACGCTTTTGGTAACAACTGCTCCCATACCGACAATTGCACCACGACCAATGACTAAAGGCTGCTGCAGAGTGCCTTGTTTAATGACGGCACCAGTCCCGATATAAGCATGGTCTTCAATAATAATATTGCCATTGCATCGTACACTAGGTGCGAAAGTGACAAAATCACCAATCACACAGTCATGCTCAACATAACTATATAAATTCGCTTGAAAATGTTTACCGATACGAATATTAGAAGTTAACGTTACAAAAGGACTTAAAAGAGCACCCTCACCCACGTCTACATTATCCATAATCACACAATTATTTGCATGAATTGACCAAGCGAGTACGTGATCATGCTGCAGTTGTAATGCAATTTTCTCACGAACTGTACTATTCGCAATTGCAATACTCACTCTGCGTTCCGACGCATCTGATGCGAGAAACTCTGCATACTTTAAAACGCAATGACCATTTACTAACGAAGGGACATTTTGTCCATCGTCAATAAAAACCAACCGCTCGAGTGAAATCCCTTGTTGCAGTACCTTTTCACGAGCCAAAGGCATTATTCCTCGACCACAGCCACTTGCGCCGTATATACCAAATAGTGGCTCAGTCATGACGCGGACTCTCATGTGTACCAGTAAACTTAGACATCGTCACTTCACCATCCGCACTAATACCATCACGAATGAGTACTTTTTTAATCGTCAATAAAATAATTTTCAGATCCAAAATAAATGATCGATGTTCCACATACCATGTATCTAGCTTAAATTTTTCTTCCCAACTAATTGCATTACGTCCATTCACCTGCGCCCATCCTGTCACACCAGGTCTCACGTTATGACGTTTTGCTTGTTCTACTGAATATAAGGGCAAATATTCCATCAGTAATGGACGAGGTCCGACTAGACTCATTTCACCTTTAAGCACATTCCAAAGTTCTGGCAGCTCATCCAAACTGGTTGAACGTAAAAAGCGCCCAAACGAAGTTAAACGTTGATCATCTGGCAAGGGGTTTCCTTGAGCATCATTTGCATCCAACATCGTTCTGAACTTGACCATTTTGAATGGTTTGCCCTTAAGACCTGGACGCACTTGACTAAATAAAATAGGTGAGCCTAATCTTCTACGAACTAATATCGCAACCACGAGCAATATAGGAGAAAAAATAATGAGTGCGATAGAAGCCGCCAAAAAATCAAATACTCGCTTCATCGTTTATAGCCCCATTTCTCGCAACATGACCTGATTTACAGCATTTACATCAAATTTATTCTCTGCAATTTTACGAGATTCTGCACCCATTAGCCCGATCAGTTCTGGTCGTTGAATAAAGGCCTCCATCGCACGAACCAAAGCATTCACCGATTTCACTGGAACCAAGAACCCGTTTATACCATCAACCACAGTTTCTCGACAGCCTGGGGCATCCGTAGTAATCACAGCCCGACCCATCGCCATTGCTTCTAAAACAGTGCGCGGCGTGCCTTCTCGATAAGAAGGCAGTACGTAAACTGAACACTCAGCAATTGCAGGGCGTACATCAGACAGCTTACCCCAGAATTTTAGTCGTTTATCTGTAATCCACTCATCAAGCTCAGCTTGTGCAATCGAATCAGGATTTTCATCAACCCAACCAACAAGGCTGAATTGTACTTGCGGATATTTCGCACTGATTAATTTAGCCGCTTGAGCATATTCGCGAACACCCTTATCACCCAACAATCGAGCAATTAACAAAAAATGAATAGCTAACTGATGATCATCGCATGGCAATGGAGCAACAACATACTCAAGCACGCTCACACCAGAACCATTCACAATGACCGTTTTGGCATCTGGCTGAACAATCTGCATTTGCCGAAACAATAGTTCATCATCTGGATTCTGAAAAAAAATTTTTTCAGCGCGACCCAATGCTACTGCATAAAGCTTGTACACAAGCTTCTGAAAGAAAGATTGTTTCGTATGTTGGCTGTCCACACCTTGAAAGGCGTATCCCAATCCAGTCACTAAAACAAAACGATGCTGTACACGCGCTAGCCACGCCGCAAACGTCCCATAAATCACAGGCTTAATGGTATATCCCAGCACAAAATCAGGTTGAATATTTTGCATTAAACGGAACAGTGCCCACAACGTTTTGCCATCAGCGATTGGATTAGTGCCCGTCCGTTGCATAGAGATATCATGTACGGTATAACCCATTCTTTGTAGCTGTAATCGTTCTTCAGGGCAAGTATCGAAATCAGGTGCAGCAATATGAATTTCTAAACCTTTTTCGCGCAAAGCTTGAATTAAAGCACCACGAAACTTAATGATCGAAAGAGGATAACTGGCAATTAAAAGGAATTTCATAATTGCCCACGACTCATTGCTATAGATTGAGTCCAGAGTGCTAAATATCTCTTAGCAACAGCATCCAGCTCATAATTCTGTTTAATCACTTCACGACATCTTGTTGATAATGATTGTTTCTGATCGCTTGATAAGCATGTATATTGCCAAATTGCCTCTGCTAAAGCAGCTGCACTCCTAGGTTTCACAACAAAACCCGTGTCCCGCACAATAATAGCAGCATCCCCTACATCCGTAGTAACACATGGCACCCCAGATGCCATAGCCTCAACTAAGACATTAGGAAAACCCTCTGTGATTGAAGATAATACAAACAAATCAAGTTCATTATAGAATTTAGGCATATCAGCAACTTGATCACACAATGTAATTTTACTTTCCTCAATTTTATGACGTGCAATCAAGTCCGTAATTTCTTGATTTCTATCCGATACATTTCGCCCAGCTATTCGAAAAAAAATACTGTCGCTCTTTCTCTGCAAAATGCCAATTGCCTCAAATAAATAAGGAAAACCCTTTGCTTCGTGATACCGTCCTGCAAATCCCACGATAGTCTGCTGAGTATGAACTGATTTCTCTAACCCAAATTCAACAATCGGAATACCATTAGGAATAACCACATTACTCTTATTTCTGAAGCCAAAATCATTATGCTGAATCAACCCAGACTCGGCACAGAAAAGAATAGTTTTTGGGTATTCAGAAAACAGCTTACTCATATTCAAAGCAATTTTTG
>JASLFQ010000200.1 GCA_030150595.1 Aquirhabdus sp. | reverse complement strand
CAATCAGCAGAGTCTGTATCTGCGGCACGTGGTGGACGTACATCGTTACTTGTTCAGTTAAATGATGGGATGTCTGGACGTATCACTTTACGCTTTTTCCAACAATATCCCGGGCTAAAAGAAAAAATGCAGGTAGGACGCACTTTACGCGCTTTTGGTGAGGTGCGTATGGGAGGGCGTGGGCTAGAGATGTCGCATCCCGATATTCAAGTTGTCAGTGCTGGAACACCTTTGCCACCATCGCGATTGACGGCTATTTATCCGACAACAGAAGGTTTGAGCCAAGCGAAGCTGCGTAGCCTTGTTGATCAGGTCATCCATCGGTCTAAAGTTGATTTAAGAGATTTATTACCTGCGGGCACATTCCCACATTCTGCATATAATTTGAGTCAAGCCTTACGTGAGGTACATCAGCCTGCAAGTGATGCTGATGTAGATGCTTTGATGGCGGGTTCTCATTCAGCACAAATTCGATTAATTTTTGAAGAGTTGGTCGCTCATCAGGCAAGCTTGCTTAGTCGTCGATACTATATGCAAGTGAAAGCCGCCCCCGTCGTGCCATTAAGTCAGACTCTTGCTCCTCAGTTCCTTGCGCAGTTGCCGTTTGTGCCTACACAAGCTCAGCTTCGTGTAAGTCATGAAATTAGCAAAGACTTACAGCAAAAACATCCCATGTTGCGTCTTGTCCAAGGTGATGTTGGTTCAGGTAAGACTGTGGTTGCGGCACTTGCCGCTTGCCATGTTTTAGAAGCGGGCTGGCAGGTTGCGCTCATGGCTCCGACAGAGATCTTAGCGGAGCAACATTTTAATAATTTTAGCGCGTGGTTTGAGCCATTAGGGGTTCAAATTGCCTGGTTGGCCGGTAAACAGAAAGGCAAGGCACGATCAAATGCTGAATCTGATGTTGGCAGTGGACAGGCGCGTTTGGTCATTGGAACGCATGCGTTGTTTCAAGATAGTGTGCAGTTTGCAAAGCTTGGTTTAGTCATTATTGATGAACAACATCGATTTGGCGTCGATCAGCGTTTAGCACTACGTGAGAAGGGCGTAGCAGGGATGAGTCCTCATCAGCTGGTTATGACCGCTACGCCGATCCCACGTACGCTCACGATGAGCGTATATGGGGATTTGGATACCTCCGTCATTGATGAGTTGCCTGCAGGGCGAACCTCAATTACCACAGTTGCTGTGCCCTTTGAGCGACGAGAAGACGTTATTACCCGATTATCCGCTAATTGCGCTCAGGGTAAGCAGGCTTATTGGGTTTGTACGTTGGTAGAGGAGTCTGAGTCACTGGATGCAAAAGCCGCTGAGGCGACGTATGAAGAGCTGTCTGCTCGATTACCGCATCTTAAAATTGGTTTAGTTCATGGAAGGATGAAATCTGACGAGAAGCAACAGATCATGCAGGCTTTTAAAAATAATAAGCTGCAACTTTTAATTGCGACGACTGTGATTGAAGTCGGGGTAGATGTTCCGAATGCATCATTGATGATTATTGAAAATGCTGAACGGCTGGGATTATCTCAATTACACCAATTGCGTGGTCGCGTTGGGCGAGGGAATACTGCGAGTTTCTGTGTGCTTATGTATAAAGCACCGTTGTCTGAAAATGGAGTGGAGCGGTTATCTACGCTACGCAATAGCACGGATGGCTTTGCGATTGCAGAGAAAGACTTAGAACTGCGAGGTCCTGGTGAGATTCTCGGTACAAGACAAACGGGCTTATTGGACTTTCGTGTGGTGCAGTTACAACGAGATCAACATATGTTGCCTGCCGCACAAAAAATCGCGGCAACGATGCTTAAAAAGCACCCCAATGAAAGTGAGGCGCTGATGAGGCGCTGGCTGCCGACAGCACCGCGTTATGCTCGAGTTTAAAGCTTCGATGACAAAGTCTATAAATTCGTTCAAATGGTTGTCTTTCATGCGTCCTCGCTGCGTATTGTGTCAATTACGTGAGGCGCATACGGGCTATCCTCTGTGTGAAGGATGCCGCTTAGATTTGTCATGGCGTGGCGAAACGCTTATTGTGCAAGATATGCCAGTTCAAGTGGCATTTGCGTATCAATGGCCAATTGATCGTTTAATCCATTTATATAAATACCAAGCTCGCTTAGAGTTCACCCCAGTTTTTGAATATGGGCTGAGTCAATTGCAAAGGCCTATGGTGGATGCACTTCTTGCCGTACCCTTGTCGCCTGATCGTTTGCGAGAGCGTGGGTTTAATCAAAGTCATGAGCTTGCAAAACGCATGGCAGTTCATTGGCAAATTCCTCTGCTGACCAGTGTGAGCCGTCGTAATGGCATTCGGCAAAAAGGGCTGAGTAGAAGTGAACGCTTACAGAATTTGGAGAGTGCTTTTGGGTTCGACCCAACATCCTTCGGGAAGTTACCTAAGCGTATTGCGCTGATCGATGACGTGTTGACAACAGGGAGTACTTTGTTGAGTTTGGCTGATTATTTGAGGATGCAAGGTGTAGAAGAGGTGAGTGCACTGGTGGTTGCGAGTCAGCACCAATTAAGCGCTCATACTATTTAGCAAGTTAAGCGTTACTGATATATGTTTTTGATATTTCAGGCTAAGAAAAATCGATTACAGGATTTCTTGTAACCGAGATGCTTGAATGATGGATTGCATTTTTGGCGGTACATTCTCCAAATGAATGCGTTGTGTGGAGTCAAGTCCACGAATCCATTGTACGATGACGGCCAGAAGCACTGTATGGCTTTGTGTGAGCTGAGCTAAATCAATCGTAATAATGGGTGTTTTTAGACCATCCAGAATTTTCTTGCCATCACGATAGGTGGTGTTTGCATTATCGAAATGGACTGAGCCTGCGATTGAAAGCGTGCTGCTGCCTGCAAGTTTTAAACTCGCAGCAGCAAGGTCACTTTCATGACTTTTTCTATTTTGTTTCGCGAGTTTGTTCAATGTAGAACACTCACTGACCTGAGGTGCTTGCGGAAGGAATAAAGTTTTTAATCGCAAGGTCTAGGTTGTTTTTATTGGTTTGAACTGCTGTTGCAAACTGGTTGCGGAAGGTTAGGCCTATATCAATGCCATTTAACTGTAAATTACGAACTTTCCATGAGTCGCCATTTTGGATGAGTTGGTAAGCAACTGGAACGATCGTGCCTGTATCGGTTTTAAAGTCCATATTGACGACCGCTTTGCTTGGATCTTTGCCTTCAACAAAAGGACGAATGGTGTAGCTTTCATTATCGTAGGCTGCAAGACCTTTGGCATACGTCCGAATTAAACTTTGTTTAAAAGTTTGTGCGAATGTTGTACGTTGTTCTGGCGATGCTTGGCGATAGTATGGTCCCATTACGCCACGTGCAAAACCATCAAAGTCGACATAGGGTTCAATATTTTGTTGCACAAGGAGATTGAGTGCCGCAGGATTTTTCTTATATATAGCTCGGTCACTGACTAAGCGTGCGATGAGAGCATCAGAAATCCGTTTTACGAATACAGGTGCTGGTTCAACAGCAGCAAAGGCAGTGGATACTGAAAAAATGCTAGACAGTACAAGTGCAGTAGCCGTAGGAAATAGGACGCGTTTCATCTAAAAATTCTCCAAACATCAAATCAATTTAATCTATCGATACTGGTGATTGTGATCATCCAACTCATCACATATACCAGTTGCTATAAGTCTAAGTTATACAACAGCTTAGAATGCTGCGCTACCCGCTGCTACAGGTGCAGTTTTTCCTGTAGGCGGTGATGTCGATGCTGCAGGCGTTGATGCACCCGCTGCAGGTGTTGGTTCTGTCGCTTTACTAAATAAAAACTTACTGATCAAATCTTCAAGCACCAATGCGCTTTGAGTTTGCTCAATTTCACTACCATTTTTCAGCATCGTGTCATCAGCACCCAAAGAGATTCCAATGTATTGTCCACCGATCAAACCTTCGGTCAGAATGCTGGCTGTGGAGTCGGTACTAATTTCTTTCATACTGTCGTCAATTTGCATGGTGACAAGCGCGTCAAGCTGTTTTGGGTCAAGTGTAATACTTGTAACCCGTCCGATCACGACACCACTGAGTGTTACTTTAGCACGCGGTGTGAGTCCACCTATGTTTTGAAAGTGTGCAGTTATCGTATAGCCACTTTTATGAACTTCATTGAGTAATCCGCTGACACGTAACGCAAGAAAAAATAATGCGATAATTGTCAAAATAGTAAAAACACCCACACTAAACTCTGCACTACGAGTTCTCATGATAAACCTCCGAACATGACCGCAGTCAGAATAAAATCAAGACCTAATACACATAATGATGAGTAAACCACGGTGTTTGTTGTTGCCGTGGAAATACCTTCTGAAGTCGGGGTTGCTGCATAGCCTTGATATACTGCAATCCACGTACAAACAACACCAAATACCACACTTTTGATCACGCCATTCACGATGTCATCTGTGAAGTTAACGTTACTTTGCATACTGTTCCAGAACGACCCTTCATCCACACCAAGCCAGTCCACACCGACCATCTTTCCGCCAAAAATACCAATGGCTGAAAAGATGAGTGCCAGCATGGGTAAGCTGACGATACCGGCCCACAGTCTCGGTGCAATAATACGATGCATTGGATCAACACCAATCATTTCCATACTGGCAAGTTGTTCTGTGGTTTTCATCAGCCCGATTTCAGCAGTTAAAGCGGATCCTGCTCGTCCTGCAAAAAGCAATGCAGAAATGACAGGCCCTAACTCTCGTACTAAAGTCAGTGCAACCATTGTTCCCAATGCTTGGGAGCTGCCATATTTAGATAAAATGGTGAAGCCTTGCAAACCTAAGACCAAACCAATGAACAATCCTGATACTAAAATAATTAAAAGAGAGAGTACGCCAACACGGTACATCTGCTCAAAAAACAGTCCTACACCAGACCATGTCGGAATGCTAAATGCTGAACGAACTAACAGAATGCCTGCTGCACCGATTCCCATCGTACGGTCAATGACTTCTCGACCGAGTCGTTGTATACCATTCATGATCGATTCGCTCTCATCGCGAGGGAAGTGTAAGGTTGCGAAGGCCAAACCATTATAAGGTGTTCCTTTTTACAGTTTCATGATTTTGAATGGAGTTTTGAGTAGAGTTCTGAACTAAATAAGGTGTTTGGCTATATTGGAATTTAACGGGGCCATCGGCTTGGCCTTGTAGGAATTGTTGTACATATTCAGAAGATGATGCGCGTAATTGTTCGGGTGTCCCTTCTCCCATGACAATACCATCTGCGACAACGTAAACATAATCAGAAATAGATAATG
>JASLFQ010000195.1 GCA_030150595.1 Aquirhabdus sp. | reverse complement strand
GATTTAAATGCAAGTTGCATAATCATTTGCACAACAAAAATCAATGCAATCGCGATCGTTGCCGAAATCACAATCGATTTGAATTTTTCGGTGGCACGGATAATGCCAGCGCGGTATAGCGCGAATAAACTAACTGTCGTAACGAATGTTGCAAGTAGTGCACTTGCAGGGACACCTGGATAGCGTGTTTCATACATTGCAGAAACACCGCCCAAAAACAGTCCTTCAAATAATGCATAAGGAACTGCCAAGGTTGAGCTGGTTGTTGGCTTGAAAGTCATGATCAAGACCAAAACTAAACCACCCACAGCACCAGCAATTGCGCCTAGCGAGCCAGGATTGCCGATGCCTTGCTGCATCAACGACATTGAATACGCATAAAATGCAATGGCAACAACTGCTGCAATGAGTGTGAGAATAATTGATTTATTGACTGCACCAGCGACCGACATCGGTTGACTTGTCGGTACAAATTCCGCTCGGCGTAGCATCGGATTGTCACTTTGCATAAGAATCCCCTTTTGAATTTAGATAACAACTATTTATAAACATCACTATTAAACTGCTTTCTATATAGATTCACAATGTGAGTTTTAATAGAAAATGGTAACGATAAATGACCTCAAACAATAAACGATCAAGCAGGTCTCTGTCATAATTAACATTTAATGTTATGCTTCACCATAGAATACATTGGAGTGCTGAGGGTGTTGAAATCAGTCAGGCATACAGCTAAAGGCTCTGCCGCTAAAAGCCAACATTTTCGTAATATCGGATTGATGGGGCGACCTGGAAAGTCTTCTGTCGTCGATACGTTACATTTGATTCATGATCATATTGTCGCTTGTGGCTTAAATCCTATTTTTGATGAAGCAACTGCGGAATTGGCAGGCATGCCTGCAGTGCAAGTGGTTTCTCGCGCATTATTGGGTGAGGTCTGTGATTTAGTGATCGTCGTCGGCGGTGATGGATCGTTACTTCACGCTGCGCGTGTATTGGCGCGTTATCAAACGCCTGTTTTAGGTGTGAATCGTGGGCGTTTAGGTTTCTTGGCAGATGTTTCACCTGATGGCGTGATTGCCAAGTTAGATCATGTACTTCGCGGTGAATATACCCTTGATAAGCGCTTTCTCTTGCACATGGAAATTCGCACTGATGGTCGTGTAACACATGAAGCTGTTGCGCTAAATGACATTGTCCTTCATGCGGGTAAATCAGTTCATATGATTGATTTTGAGCTGAGTATCGATGGGCATTTTGTGTATCGACAGCACAGTGATGGTTTGATTATCGCATCACCAACGGGCTCTACTGCATATGCCTTATCTGCCGGTGGTCCAATTATGCATCCTTCTATGCAGGGTATTGTGCTTGCGCCAATGCATCCACATACATTATCCAGCCGTCCGATTGTGGTGAGTAGCGAAAGCGAAATTAAGATCAACATTAAAGATACTCGCGTTCGTCCGATGGTCAGTGCTGATGGTCAATCGAGTGTGACTTTAGATGAAGGCGATTGGCTCTATATTCGTAAGCATCCATTTAAGTTAAATCTGCTGCATCCGCCTGGTTATGATTTCTATGCCGCTTGTCGCACTAAGCTGGGCTGGAGTCATTACAAAGAAACCAGTGATGAATGAATGCTTTTCTCCTTCCCCATGAGGGGGAAGGTCGGGATGGGGGTGCTTTTGACTTATGAGTAAAATCAAAAGCATCCCCATCTAAATCTTCCCCTTCAAGGGGAAGACTTCAAAGCAAAAGCAAAATTAGTAACCAGTAATACATGAAATCGTAATGAGTAAAGCTATATGAGTAATGATGCAATGAACCCTGAAGCAGTTTTGG
The DNA here is from genome assembly GCA_030150595.1 of Aquirhabdus sp. Classification (GTDB taxonomy): domain Bacteria; phylum Pseudomonadota; class Gammaproteobacteria; order Pseudomonadales; family Moraxellaceae; genus Aquirhabdus. Next base: position 1,539 of record JASLFQ010000195.1, on the reverse strand, counting down.
CAGCACTAACCCCTGAAATCGTTGATCGTCTGCGTACTGCAGTTGAAATTGGCAAATGGCCTAATGGCGATCGTTTAACGCCAGAACAACGTTCAACTTCGATGCAAGCGGTATTGATCTGGGAAATGAAGAACTTACCTGAAAATCAACGTACTGGTTATATTGATAAAGGCAAAAAAGAAGGCGAGGCGTGTGACACCGATCATCCTCACAATCACGCCGATGAAGAAAAGCCTTTACGCTTGGTTTGATGTGAATGTAGTGATCTTGTTTTAGATGAACTCGTGTGATCAAAGTCTCTTGAATTTTAATGTTGTCATCACAATAACTAGATTACGGTTTATTTGCGATTTGATTGATACATCATCTAAAACTGTGAGCCGTATTTCTAACGTGCGATTGATGAATTATTACAGGACATCATAAATATGCTGTTTCATACCCCGAAGTTTCAATCAGAAATGCGTATTACGCACTTAAATGAACGGTTAGAGTCTCATCAACGTTTTTTAGCGAATGCTACATTGTCCAAAGCCGAGCAAAAAAAGCTCGCCAAAACTCAAGAAAAGAACCAAAAAATTCGTACGAAAGAAGGCAACCGCGTTTATGTCCTCGACTTTAAAGGCGATATCCAAGCCAGTGCGGTCGAACATTTACGTGAAGAAATTACGGTCATTTTATCAATGGCTCGTGCTGGGCGTGACCAAATTGTCTTGCGCCTCGAAAGCCCAGGTGGATTGGTTCATGGCTACGGTTTGGCAGCAGCACAATTAGCGCGCTTACGCGATGCTGGCTTCCACCTGACCGTCTGTATAGATAAAGTCGCTGCAAGCGGTGGCTATATGATGGCGTGTATTGCACAAGAGATTGTCGCTGCACCATTTGCGATTGTGGGTTCAATTGGCGTTGTGGCGCAAATGCCGAACTTCCATAAACTCTTACAGTCACTGAAAATTGACTTCGACGTTTACACCGCTGGCAAATACAAACGCACCGTCACCATGTTTGGTGAAAACTCTGAAGAAGGTAAAGAGAAATTCGAAGAAGAATTGGAACAAACACATCTATTGTTCAAACACTTCGTTGAAAAGTATCGTCCAAAATTAGATGTGTCTGTGATTGCAACGGGTGAACATTGGTACGGCGAAGATGCGCTGAATTTGAAGTTGGTTGATCAACTACAAACGAGCGATGCATACTTATTGTCATTACTACCTGACAATGATGTCTATGCGATTCAATCACGCCGTAAACTGACTTTGGGCGAGAAATTGGGCTTACAAGCCGCTCAACTCGCAGGGCAAGCCAGCTTACAATGGGCGCCAATTGTTGAGCAAAAAATCCAGAATGCTTTTGCGACCCTCACTCGCCGTGCGGTTGAGTTTCGCGACCCAACGCTTTAGTTTTTCTTTAATATGAAAGCGTTGTGATTTGAATATGGGCTGTTTGCGCTTTTTTAGAAATCAAGCCAAACAGCTTTTTTTACATGAACGGCTACACGAACAGTAAAGAGTTAATTATGTCCTCACTCATCGACAA
>JASLFQ010000174.1 GCA_030150595.1 Aquirhabdus sp. | reverse complement strand
CAATCAGGTGCGCGTTTTGCGATTATTTTGGGCGAACGCGAAATTGAACAAACTCAGGTGACTGTCAAAATTTTGGCAACGGGCGAACAAGAGACGTGGTCACAGCAGGATTTAGTGTCACAGTTGATTCAGCGCTTCGCGAATTGAATGAACAACGGATTAAGTTCAGAAGTCATATTTATTTAAAGATGCAACAGTTAAGATTCAATAAAGGAATGAGTAATGAGTGAGTATTTAAGCGACGAAGAACAGATTGAACGCCTCCAAAAATGGTTCAAGACCTATGGAAATTCGGTATTAACGGGCATTTTATTGGCGCTTATTGCATTTTTTGGTTGGCATTATTGGCAGAATCGTCAAGCAAAAGCCAATGTTGAAACCATGAATCAGTATCAACGGATTCTTGAAGATAGTGAAAAGGCTTCCGTCGATAAGTCGGCACAAAGTCGTTTTATTTCTAATGTCCAATCACTGGTTCAGGCACATCCTGATAGTGTTTTCGCGTTAGATTCTTTGTTGTTACAAGCAAAAGTGACGGCTACACAAGGTGAGTGGGCAGGTGCAGAAAAGGCATTAACCCAAGCCGTCGGTTTAAAAGTCAAAGATCAGGGTTTAATCACTGTTGCATGGTTACGTTTGGCTCGCGTTCAAGCGGCTGAAAATAAGCTCGATGTAGCTTTAACAACACTGAAGAATGTCAGTGCACCTGCGTTTTCAGCTAGTGCAGATGAGCTACGCGGAGATATTCTGCTGCAAAAGAATGATGTTGCTGGTGCAAAAGCTGCGTATGAATCAGCATGGGCAGCACTTGTAAAACGACAACAATCTCGTCAGCTTCTCAAGGTTAAAATGAATGCTCTTGGTTTGGTGCCGACAGACATCACTGAACCAAATCCTATTCGTGAAACCCCGCAAATTTCTGCGACCCCGACTGATACTGGAGCTGCTTCGTAATGAACTCGCCGATCGTAACTGCTTTGAAACAGACTTCATTACCTAGCCCCAAATTAAGGTTAGGTGCAACGGCATTTGCGATTGTTGCGGCCAGTATTTTGACGCTGGCAGGATGTAGCAGTGATAAAGATTTTAAACCTGTTGAACATAAACCAAGTAAATTGCCTGTTCTCACTGCCCCGATTCAAACCTTAGCGTTGGTTTGGAAAGATTCGATTGGTGGTGAAGAGAAATTAGATCCACTACGTCCACAGCTTGATGTACAAGATGGTAATGTCTATGCAGCGAGTCACGATGGTCGAATCTATGCCTGGGATGCAACTGGGAAGCAGTTGTGGCGTGTCAAAACCAAGTACGAGATTACCAGCGGTGTAAGTGTGACCAATGGCGTCTTAGTTTACGGTACGTCAAAAGGCAATGTTGTTGCACTAGATACTAAAACGGGCAAACAACTTTGGGTACAAAACACCAGTGCGTCTATTTTGTCGCCTGCTTTGGTGAGCGGCAACCGCGTAGTGGTTTTAGGTAATGACGGTACGGTTACAGCGACTGATTTGACAACTGGTCAAACGGCTTGGACGTATGATATTCCAACGCCAATACTGAGTATCCGTGGTAACTCAGCGCCAGTGGTATTTGATGAGAATACCGTCATTGTAGCTGGCGATGCGGGTCGTATTTACGCATTAGATTTAGCGACAGGTGTTCCTAAGTGGGAGCGTCGTGTTGCGGTCAGCGATGGTACTTCGGAAGTGCAACGTTTGATTGATATTAGCGGCGATCCATTGATTTCAGGTCGTCAGCTCTATGTCGTGAGCTATCAAGGTCAATTGACTTCGATGAGTATTGATACTCAGCAAGTGAATTGGGTTGTTGACACGAGTAGTTTACGTGCACCCGCTGAAGGACTTGGCAATATCTATGTCAGTACCGTTGACGGCAAGATTCTCGCTGTCGATGAGCAAAGTGGAAAAACAATGTGGACTCAAGAGGCGTTGGCATATCGTGGGCTCAGTAATCCAGTCGTATTGGGTCGCTATTTGATCGTGGGTGATGCGAGTGGTTATTTACATATCATTGAACAGACTGAAGGTAAAATCATTGGTCGTGTAGAAACCAAGGGTGCAATTTCTACCTTGCGTGTGGTCGGTGATCGTCTACTTGTGAATAGTGCAAAAGGCGCGCTGAGTATTTGGCAAGCACGTTAATTGGCTATGATTGCCGTCATGCGGTAGAATGCGTCATTAATCAGTTATAATGCAGGGTTTGCTTTGCTCGAGTATTTTTCCAGAAAATATTTGAAGCCAGCAAACCCTTTTTTACCTCTTCATAAAGAGGCAATTTTCGAAATAAATGAGTTGTCATGAAACCTGTAATTGCTCTGATTGGGCGACCGAACGTCGGTAAATCAACCTTATTTAACCAAATTACCAAGACCCGTAATGCCTTGGTTGCGGATTTGCCTGGCCTGACACGTGATCGTCAATACGGCGATGCGACTTATGAAAATAAGTCCTTTATCGTTGTCGATACAGGTGGGATTGGTGAGAACGATCAAGGGATCGATTCCTATATGGCGGAACAGTCGCGTACTGCGATTGAGGAAGCCGATATTGTGTTATTTATCGTCGATGCCAAAGCAGGTTTACTGGCTTCTGATGAGCAAATTGCACGTGAGCTGCGTGTGCTTGGCAAAAAAATCCATATTGTTGCCAATAAAGTTGATGGCGTACATGCGGAAGCGGCAGTTGCTGAATTCTTTAAATTAGGTTTTGGTGAGCCACATCATGTGGCTGCCAGTCATGGACGTGGGGTGTCGCAATTACTAGAAGATGTTCTTGCCGAATTGCCTGAAGATGTTCCGCTGGATGAAGATAAGGTCGCACCAGGTCTTCGTATGGCGATCATCGGTCGTCCAAATGTTGGTAAATCGACGCTGGTCAATCGTCTGCTCGGTGAAGAACGTGTTGTCGTTTACGATCAACCAGGCACAACGCGCGATAGTATTTATATTCCGTTTGAACGCCAAGGCCGACAATATACGTTGATCGACACAGCGGGTGTGCGTCGTCGCGGTAAAGTGTTTGAGACAGTCGAAAAGTTCTCCGTCATTAAAACTCTGCAAGCGATGAAAGATGCGCATGTTGTGGTTGTGGTGATTGATGCGCGCGAAGGGATTGTTGAGCAAGATTTGCATATGATCGGTTTTGCGTTAGAAGCTGGTCGTGCGATGGTGATTGCAATTAACAAATGGGATGGCATGGGAGACTACGAGCGCCAACAGGTCAAATCCGAAATTGAACGCCGTTTTGACTTTATTCCGTGGGCGAAGATTCATTTGATTTCTGCGCTGCATGGTACGGGTGTGGGTGATCTTTATCCGTCAATTCATCGTGCTTATGATTCTGCAATGCTCAAAGTTTCGACCAACCGAATGACGCAAATTTTGCAGGATGCTGTCGAACAGCATCAACCGCCAATGGTCAATGGTCGCCGAATCAAAATGCGTTATGCGCATTTGGGTGGATCGAATCCGCCGCTGTTTATCATTCACGGTAACCAAGTGGATCAAGTGCCACAGGACTATAAGCGTTATTTAGAGAACGTGTTTCGTAAAGTATTCAAAATGGAAGGTACGCCAGTGCGCATCGAGTTTAAGAGTGGTGAAAATCCATTTGCTGAGAAGAAAGTTAAACTCAGTGAACGCGAAGCCGTACGTGCCCGTCGCTTATCAGAAGCATTCCAGAAACGCAGTAGGACTAAAAAAAAGTAATTCTTTAATTTACTGTATTTAAAAAAATAACCCCATAGACTCAATCTACGGGGTTATTTTATTTCAGGCATGTAGATTATTTAAGAAAGTTATTCGTCAATAATTCGACAACTTCTCCAGCACGTCCATGGGCAATTGCTTTCATGGATGATAATGCGGTCGAATAAACATAGGCAGGTTCAATCTTTGGTGGCATGACCAGTTCCATACGATTGGTTGTAACATCAAGCAGAGCAGGACCAGGATGTGCAAGAAAGGCCTTTACTGCATCTTCTAAGTCCTCATTACGCTCGACGCGATCTCCATAGAAGCCAATCACCTCAGCCAGTTTTGCAAAATTAGGATTTTTGAGTTCAGTGTAAGTATCGAGTAAGCCTTCAACCTTTTGCTCTAATTCCACAAAGCCGAGTGTACCGTTGTTAATCACCACAATTTTGATGGCGATATTTTCTTGAATGGCTGTGATGAGGTCCCCCAATAACATGGTCAGACCACCATCACCGCTAAATGAAATCACTTGACGATTGGGAAGTGCTTTTTTAATTCCCAATGCTTGTGGCATTGCATTTGCCATCGTGCCGTGAAGTAGACTGAGTAACGTGCGGCGTTTACCATTTGTTTTCACATGACGGAGTAGCCAGACCATTGCGCTGCCGCCATCAGCAGTAAAAATTGCATCATCGTCAGCATGACGATCAATCAGCATCGCGAGTTGTTGTGGGTGAATAAGTCCTTCTTTGCCTGCGCGTTCTTCATGGCTATGGTGTTTATTCACTTGTTCAAGCTCATGTAGCTTCGATTCAAGGAAGTGTCGATCGGTATGACGATTTAGACGTGGTAATAATGCAGCCAAAGTTGGTTTAATATCACCAACCACTCCTAACTCGATTGGGTGGCGACGACCAAGATGAGTTGCATCAATATCGATTTGAATAATCCGTGCATTTTCTGGATAAAATTGTTGCCACGCAAAATCAGCACCTAACAACAAGAGCGTGTCACATTCAGTCAAGGCTTGATAGCCTGCACTTGCACCAAAAATTCCTGTCATTCCTACGTTATAAGGATTGTTGTATTCAACAAAATCTTTCGCGCGCGAGGTGTGTGCCATCGGCGCTTGCAACGCTTCGCACACGGCGACAACTTCATCATGTGCGCCTTCGCAACCAAAACCTGCATAGACTGCTATCTTGTTGCTGGTATTCAAAATAGCGGCAATTTTATCCAGTTCCTGATCATTAGGTCGAATGATCGGAGAGGGCGTGTGCACTTGAAAATCTGGACTGTCTTCGACTTCAATCGCGCTGATATCTCCTGGTACGATCAATACCGCCACACCACGTTTTGTGAGTGCGGCTTGAGCCGCAAGGGTTGTCATTCGACGCGCTTGAGTTGGACTAATGAGGGTCTCACAATAAACACTGCAATCTTTATAGATCGGCATGAAATCAACATGTTGTGGAAACTCGATGCCCATTTCAGTGCTGGCGACTTGGCTGGCAATGAGAATGACTGGTGCGCGATTACGATGTGACTCAAAAATGCCATTGATAAAGTGCAGACTGCCAGGGCCGCAACTTCCTGCGCACGCTGTGAGATTGCCTGTCATATACGCTTCACCGCCTGCGGCAAACGCGCCGACTTCTTCGTGGCGCATATGTACCCACTCAATGTTGCTTCGGCGAATCGCATCGGTGACATGGTTTAAGGTGTCTCCGACAATGCCATAGCAATGTTTAACGCCAGCAGCTTCCAATGTTTCGATAATAATATCTGCGACTTTTTTCTTCGACATGACGAACTCCAAGCATGAGTGTTAAGAATAAGTGCTTATTGATACTAGGCTTCGGTTGTTTTGTGATCTGTAGTTTTAAGGTAGCTTTTTGGATGATGAGAATGATGGGCAGGCGGTCTACCCCAGCTAAATATCAACTTTGCTTGAATCTTGTGCACTATGTAAATGCTCGCTATACTCCGTATTTACCACCTTCGCTAAGTCTTGATCACTATGCAAAATGTCCATCCACTTGTTGAATCGTGCACGTTGACTGCGCCGATAGACAGTGCTGTGTCACATTTAGTTGGCCTTGCATGTAATCAAGCTAAGCCAAAAAAACGCATCCTCATCTAACGGGAAGCGTGCCGTCAGATGAGAATCTGGCGGAATAGTGATGCTCTCTTGTTTTAATACTCCTCCAGTTTTAAGTCCCACGGCGCTCTCTTCGATGAAGAAGCACGGTGATTTTTTTCGACTATGACAACTGAGGAGCCACTTATGACTACTATCTCAAATCTCAATATGACAGGCATCTGGGTGCCGCTGGTCACACCTTTTCAAGGTAATCGACAGAAAATCGACCTCGATGCTGTGCAAAAATTGACGAGCCACTTACTTGCGCAAGGCGTTGATGGTCTCATCGTCGGTGCCACTACGGGTGAATCGGCAACACTGAGCGAATTGGAACACCTGATGCTTCTTGCAGCGGTGCTGGAAGCAGCCAATGCTCAATGCCCAGTGATGGTCGGTATAAGCGGCAGTGACACTGCACAAGTGGTGAGAGATATCGAGCGTTACAGCGAAATAGCTGGAGTTGCAGGTTTCTTAATGAGCGCACCCAGCTACGTACGACCTTCTCAACTTGGTATCCAACGTCATTTTGAGGCTGCCGCTGCTGTCACAGAGTTGCCCTTCGCCATCTACAATATTCCTTATCGAACTGGCGTCAACATTGAGCTGACAACGCTGCAAGAACTCAGCAAAAACCCACAATTTATCGCTGTAAAAGAAAGTGGCAACGGCAATGTCGCACAACTTAGTCAGCAAATCGATCAGACCTCATTGAATATTCTTAGCGGTGAAGACAGCATGATTTTTGTCTGCTCATGTTTGGGCGGGCAGGGCGCTATTTCTGCGGCGGCGCATATTCGCCCAGACCTGTATAAACTCATGCATCAGCATATCCAGCATGGACGTCTCAACGAGGCTCGGCAAATAAACCAAGCACTGCAACCAATGATTGATCTACTGTTTTCCGAACCAAATCCTGCGCCTATTAAAGCTGCTCTAAGTATCATGGGCTTGATGGAAAACAGTGTTCGACTGCCAATGACAACTGCGTCGGCAGTCTTGAGCGGTTAAATACAATATTGCCTACTATCCTCGATTTGCAATTTAGCTAAATAAAAAAAGCGCCTAAACGATCAACGTTAAGGCGCTTAATTCTTAATTCCTATTTCCTGAAAAATCTGAAATTAAGTACGCGTGAGCATTACAACGCTGTCTTGACGTGCTTGGATGCAGCAAGATCGGCATAGACTGCATTCACTTGTTCTTTGTTCTCAAATGGCAAAACCGCAGCAATTGAATGATACTTGCCGCCACTGGATTGGGTCACAGTGAGATGTGCGAGATCAAGTAAGGGGAAGTGCTTGGTTAGCAACTCACTGACGGCGCCTAACAGTTCAGGCGATGCGTGACCGATAATTTTAATCGGATACTGCATCGGAAATTGCCATAACTCTTCATTGTGAATGTCGGTCGATTTACGTTCTACAACAGGTGGTATGTTGTTGGTCGTGGTTTTTTCATTAGTCATTTTTAAACTCCAAATATGATTTATAAACAATGCCAGACTATCCCTAATAGATTGAGTCGAATTATCTAAATTCAATCATGGCAATATGATTCATCAGTTTTCTTGCAAGAAAATAGCGTATCGAACTGATAGATGAATCTAAATAAATGCGTGGTCGTACATTGTTCTAATACGGTACGGGAATTTTTGAGTCTGGTCTTTTTTAGGTTCTATATGTCTGTTTGTCCAAACCACGCAGCTTGATCAATATGCCAGTGATAGCAATGATGGCTTTTGACAACAATGTGAGATTCATTGGCATGTTGCGGCGCTTGATGTCCATCAACAGCACAGTACGCACTTCATCGCTGTTGTTCCAAACCTCGTGAATATAGGTGTCATCCCATAGGAGATGTTCTCCGTTGTTCAAGCAATATTCATGACCCGCGATTTTTAACACGGCTGCTGGTCGTTCATTGGCATCTTTGGGCATGGAAAGCACAAGGTAAGAGCGCAATATTCCACGGAACGGACCACGATGGGGTGGAACATATTTGCCTGGTGCCAAGAATGAGATCGACGCGGAAAGCACATCTGGATTGGATCGTACTAGGCGTGCCAGTTCTGGACAGCGCTGCATGTTTTTTTTGAATTCAACGCCGTAAGCTTTCAGGATGAACATACGCCAATCGCGGTTGTCATTGGAGGAAATATCGGCCTGTGCTGCCATGATTTCGTGAAAACGCGGTACATGCGACATATCAGCAGCAATGACTTCGGCTTCGGCCTGCAATGTTTGCCATGCAGAAATAAATTGAGCGGCGGCAGGGAAGTAGGTGTCCGAATCCAGAATTGCGGGCGCATCTATTCGACTGTCGAACAGATGCCTGACTGTATTTGAGGCGTAGTCGTAAAGAGATGCCATGAATAAAGGCCTTTTAAGTCTAATAAATTGAATCCAAAAAAAATGCCCATCATTAGATAGGCGTTTTTTATTCAACTGCTATTGGAACAATTAGTCATTTTCAAGGAATGAACGTAA
>JASLFQ010000123.1 GCA_030150595.1 Aquirhabdus sp. | reverse complement strand
AGGTGACGTTGGGTTATGTGTTGACAGGTGAAGATGCGAGCTACACAGGTGTCAAACCACTTCATCCATATAGTCTCTCTGGTTCAGGCTGGGGTGCGTTTGAAATTGTGGCTCGTGCAGGAACTTTGATTGTTGATAAAGATGCTTTCACTTCTGGATTGGCAGGTGCGACGACTGCATCAAGTGCTGTGACGAATGCTCAACGTGCAAATTCTGTTGGACTAGGTCTGAATTGGTACTTGAATAAGAACGTAAAACTTGTGTTTGACTATGAACAAACTTCGTTTGTTGGTGGTGCGGGTACTGTTGCTAAAACAACTGATCGTCCAGATGAACATGCGTTGTTATTGCGTTCGCAATATAGTTTCTAATCTATTCGGACAAATGCAAATCGTCTGATATTAGAAATTGAAAAGACCCAATTCAGATTGCTGGATTGGGTCTTTTTTTGTTTGAAATGTTTTTGATGGTCTAAGAATATTCTTTGTCAGCAAAACTTGCACAATTATTGCAGGGATTACTTTGCCCAATTCTAGGCGTTTATTTATTCAATAACGGAGTCACTATGAAACGTTTACTACTTATTGCATTGATCGGATTTTCAGTTCAGGCTTTTGCAGATGAAGCACCAGCGCCTTCTACGCCAACCACAGACAGTAGTTCTACAACGCCAGCGCCAGATAGCCCTCCGCCAAGTGCGAGCTAAGGATGATCTTTTAGAACTGTCTTTCAGACCCGCTATTTGGCGGGTTTTCTTTATTTGATGGCATTACCCTGTGGCAAATCTGATGTTGACCAACCGCCACCTAAACCACGAATTAAGCCAACGCTTGCTACCAATTGTCGTGTATTGATATCGAGTGCTGTACGCTGGGCTTGCAGTACAGCAGCTTGCGCTGTCACGACATCCAGATAATTGACGATGCCTTCACGATAGCGAATCATAGCGAGATCAAGCGTGCGACTTGCTGCAGTGACGGCGGCATTTTCATTATCAGATTCTTGTTTCAGCAAATTAAGTTGAGAGAGATTATCTTCAACTTGTTGAAAACCTTTGAGCACAACACTGCGATAATTAGCGCCAGCTTCATCCAAACGTGCACGTGCTTCAGCCACTTGTGCTTTGTGCAAACCCGCATCAAATAAAGTCAGTAAGGCAGATGGCCCAATTGACCAGAATGTATTCGGTGCCGATAACCATCCTGCTGCACCTGTATTTTGATAACCACCGAGTGCAGTCAATGTCAGGTTAGGGTAGTAGGCTGCACGTGCTACACCAATTTCAGCATTCGCTGCGGCTGCACGTCGTTCTGCGGCTGCAATATCAGGACGGCGTTGTAAGAGTGTCGAAGGTAGACCCACTGGGATGTTTGGCGGTGTGAAATTCATTACGGCAGGCGCAAGCGTAAAGGTCGATGCAGACTCCCCAACAAGACTACCAATTGCATGTTCATAGAGCGCGCGTTGTGCAGCAATGTCCGTGAGTAAGGCGAGCGTAGTTTGATATTGCGTTTGCGCACGCGACACATCTAGCCCAGATGCAATGCCGCCATCATGGCGTTTTTTGGTCAAATCTAAAGCGCGTTGATAAGCGGCGACTGTGTCAGAAAGCAGCTTTTCTTGGGCATCTAAACCACGAATTTTGAAATAGCTATCGGCTAATTCGGCTTGTAAGCTTAGGCGCATTGATTCAAGGTCGGCGGCACTGGCTTGAGCGTTTGCTTTTCCCGCGACGACTTGGTTGCGTACGCGTCCCCAAAAGTCGAGCTCATAATCTACTTCGACGCCAGCGGTGTCGGCATCGTAAACATCAGGTTGATTGGAGCCGCGAAGAGGGCGGTTGTCGGACTGACGATTGCGTGTGCCGTTCACTCCAGCGCTGATGCGAGGATATTGTCCCGCTTCGGCTTGTGACACATAAGCCCGTGCATTATCGTAACGTGCGAGTGCTGCCGCCAAATCCGGATTGGCTTGATTCAAGCGTGTCTCAAGATCAGTCAATGTGCCGTCATGGTAAAGCTGCCACCATTGCCCGCGAACCAATTGATCGGATGGATTCGCGGGTTGCCAGTCGCCAAGCCCTTTATACGCTGAAGGAGGCAAGGGCGTTACTGGCACATGATAGGCTGGTGCGAGTGAGCATCCACTGATTGTGTTGAGGCCGAGTAAACCTATCAGCCCGAGAGCAAGATAAGTTTTATTCATGAGATGCTCCAGATTTCTCTGCACTAACTGCTGCAGCGGCACTGTCAGGTGTTGCCTTCGCGATTTGAACCAGATCACCTTGTTCAATAGAATCTGGTGGGCTGTCGATGACTTGGTCATTCAAATCAAGACCTGCTGACACTTGAACATCAACACCATTGTCTTGTCCAATCGTGATTTTTTTCATGATGACATGGTTGTCTGGACCAACGACAGCAACTTCTAGACCGTTTTGGCGGAAAATCAATGCGCTTGCAGGAACTCGAACGACACGTGAGTTAGACGGTAGACTGAGATGTACTTCAGCATAGTCCCCAGGGGTGAGCAAGTTGTTTGCATTATCAATATCAAATTCTGCGAGTAGTGTGCCAGAGCTTTCACTGACTGCGTTTGATGTCCCAACCAATGCTGCTTTAAAGGTATCGCCTGGATGTTCCGGGACAACAATATCTGCGGTCATGCCTGGTTTAATACTTGCCATGAAGTCCTGTGGTACACGGACATAGAGACGGAGTTTATGCACATCAGCGACGCTGAATAACTCTACGCCACTGGCGCTGCCAGCGTTGATGAGTGAGCCCACATCTGTTTTACGTGCAGTGACGACACCATCGAATGGCGCGACAATGCGTTTAAATGATTCCAGTGCTTGTAGACGATCAACGTTTGCTTGTGCTGCAGCGACTGCAGATTTCTTTGCTGACATATCACCGCTTTTTTCATCGGCATCTTGTTGCGATACGGCATCTGATTTCAGGAGATTCTGCCAGCGTTTTGAGGTGACATTGGCAAGTTGCGCATTGGATGTTGCGCTTGCGAGATCGGCTTTAGCTTGTTCAAGTTGTTGATCCAGATCTGGCGTGTCGATTTCGGCAAGGAGCTGCCCAGACTTCACTTGTGCACCAATATCTTGATACCAATGGCTCAGATAACCGCTGACGCGTGCGTATATCGGTGCCTCATAGTACGGTTTTAAATTACCAGGTAATACGACATTTTGTTCAGCCGCATTGTCTGCAGGTCGAATGACGGTTACTGTCGGAATCGCTTGCGTTGTTGTCCATTTTGCTGTGACAGCGGCATGGTGTTCTCGACTCAAAATCCCCACAATGACGACACAAATCGCCACGATTGCTACGATGATGCCCACCCATTTCAGACGATGACGTCCTTCAGGTTTAAGCTGATATGCTTTGTGGTGCAAGTTGTGCGGTACATTAGAGTCCATGAGATTCTCCAGAAGCATGATGATCGCTCGTCTTCACCGTTTTGCGCGAATGCACAATGCTGAAAACCACGGGGACGAAAAACAAAGTAGCAATAGTGGCAAAAATCAATCCGCCAATCACCGCACGACCGAGTGGCGCGTTTTGTTCGCCACCTTCACCGAGACCAAGTGCCATCGGAGCCATACCAATAATCATCGCCAACGCGGTCATTAAAACAGGGCGGAAGCGGGTATAAGCAGCTTCAATGGCAGCGGTATAGGCATCGCCTGTATGGGTTAAGCGATCGCGGGCGAAACTAATCACGAGAATACTATTTGCGGTTGCCACGCCCATACACATGATGGCGCCTGTTAGTGCAGGAACGGAAAGCGTCGTTCCTGTCAGAAAGAGCATCCAGACAATGCCTGCAAGTGCTGCTGGCAATCCTGTAATAATCACAAAAGGATCAAGCCAAGATTGGAAGTTCACCACGATCAAGAAATAGATCAGCACAATGGCAGCCATGATTCCTAAGAGCAGTCCCAAGAAAGCACTGTTCATCGTAGTCACCTGACCGCGTAGCGTGACCCTCGCACCTTTAGGCAGATCTTTGTGTGTTTTTGCGATGAGCTTATTAATGTCCGATGCAACCGATCCTAAGTCACGATCTTGTGGTGTTGCATAGATGTCCATGCTGGGTGAAATCGCGTAATGGGAAACGACGGCATTACTGGCCTCACGTGTGAAACTGCCAAGCGCAGCAAGCACTTGAGGATCACCTGGTTTGCCATTGGTGATTGGAATACTTTCCATTTTAGACATCGTGTCAATGTTGTATTGCGGTGCTTGTGCGACGATTGGGTAGGACACGCCATTACGCGGATTGAGCCAGAATGCTGGTGCAACTTGGAAACTACCAGCCAGCATCACGCCAAGACTGTTGGTGACATCTTTTTCAGTGATGCCGACTTCACCAGCGCGGGTACGATTAATATCGAGCTTAAATTCAGGATAGTGCGATGATTGCTGTAGCCGCGCATCTGCCACACCAGGAATCAGGCGCATCTGACGAAGTAATTCCGTTGCATATCTGCTGTCCTCTTTCAGATCAGGACCTGTGACTTGCAAATCAATCGGTGCGGGTGCGCCGAAATTCAGGATCTGACTGATAATATCAGCAGGCAGAAATGCGAAAGTGGTTCCAGGAAATTGCTGCGGCAAGCTTTCTCGCAACTTTCGTACATAATCAGCAGTTGGCGCATGTCCATGTTTAAGTGTGATAAGAATGTCCCCATCTTGTGGACCAATACTGCCTGTATTGCTATACGCACGGTTAATACCACTGACTGGCAAGCCAATGTTATCGACAATGTTAACGATTTCTCCCGGCGGCATCGATTGACGGATCGCCGCTTCGATATGATCAAATTCCGCGGCGGTTTCTTCAATCCGCGTTCCAATCTGAGCGCGCACATGCAAACTGATTGCACCAGAATCTACACTTGGGAAAAAGTTACGACCAAGAAAAGGCACTAATAAAAACGAAAGCAGTACGATGGCAAGAAAGCTCACTACAAATATGCGCCGAGAGTCTAATGCCATCATCAGCAAGCCACGATACACAAAGCGGATACGCTCAAAGTGGTGCTCAAAAGCATGTTGAAATCGTATTAATGGATTACGTGACACAGGCTTTTCGGCATGTTCAACATGCTCGCCTGGCACATGGTTACCAGAACCATGTGCGCGTAGTAAAAACTTTGCCATCGTCGGTACTAAGGTTCGCGATAATATAAATGACGCAATCATTGCGAAAATCACAGCCTCAGCCATCGGTACGAACAGATAACCTGCAACGCCTTTGAGGAAGAACATCGGCACGAACACAATGCAAATACACAGCAACGAGACAAATGCAGGTCCTACGATTTGTTCCGCGCCATGCAAAATCGCTGTTTCTACATCTTTGCCATGTTCGAGATGCCAGTTGATATTTTCAATTGTTACTGTTGCATCGTCGACGAGGATACCAACTGCAAGCGATAAGCCGCCTAAAGTCATAATATTCAACGTCTCACCGATTGCAGATAAAGCGGTAATTGAGGATAAAACGGCAAGAGGAATGGAAGTGGCGATAATAATCGTAGAGCGCCAACTACCCAAGAACAGCAGAATCATGAGGCTGGTTAATGCCGCTGCAATAATCCCTTCTTTTGCCACACCAGAAATTGCTGCTGTCACGAATAGAGATTGATCACCAAGTGTTGATACCGAGAGTGATGAAGGTAATGTTTCCTTGAGTTTAGGGAGAATGTCTTTCACGCCATTAATAATGGCAAGGGTGGATGCAGAACCGCTTTTGAGCACGGTCATCAACACGGCTCTGGAACCATCGACACGCACGATATTTCTTTGCGGCGGACTACCGTCGCGAACGTGTGCAACGTCACGCATATAAATTGTCGCACCGTTTTCTGTTTTAATCGGCAGATCGTTCAATTCATCAATCGTCGTTGGGCTGTCATTCAGCTTGATGTTGTATTCAAATTTGCCGATTTTTGTTGTGCCAGCAGGCGTAATCTGATTTTGTGCAGAGAGTGCTTGTCCAATATCTTCAGCAGAAAGATTCTTTGATTGCATGGCTTGTGGGTCAAGATCAATTTGTACTTGGCGTTCTTTACCACCGTATGGTGATGGAATTGCTGAACCACGTACCGATGCGAGCGCTGGGCGAATGAAGTTCTGCCCCATATCAAAAATCTTTTGTTCACTAAGTTGCTTGCTCGACAACGCGAGCTGGAGAATCGGAACAGTTGACGCGTTATAGTTCAGAATTAGGG